>NZ_JBEZFH010000034.1:0-43568 GCF_040649355.1 Sphaerisporangium sp. NPDC049002
CGAGGACGCGCAGCCCCCGCTCCTTGAGATGGCGTACGGCCTCGGCCACGGGGGCCCCGTCAGCCGCCTGCGACAGGGTGTACCGCAGGCCGGCCTTGACCCGCTCGGGGCTGTCGTGCGGGATGCCGACCGCCTGGGCGATGGTGTCGGCGGTCTTGAAGCCGATGCCCCACACGTCGTCGGCCAGCCGGTAGGGCTCGTTCCGCACCACGGTGATGGAGGCGTCGCCGTACTGCTTGAAGATGCGCACCGCGATCGAGGTGGACACCCCGACCCCCTGAAGGAAGATCATCACCTCTTTGATGATCTTCTGTTCCTCCCAGGCGGCGGCGATCATCTTGGTGCGCTTGGGGCCCAGGCCGGGCACCTCGACCAGCCGCTCGGGCGCGGTCTCGATCACCTCGAGCGTCGAGACCCCGAAATGATCGACGATGCGCTCGGCCATCTTGGGGCCGATGCCCTTGACCAGCCCGGAGCCGAGGTAGCGCTGGATGCCCTGCACGGTGGCCGGCAAGACCGTGGTGTACGACCACACCTCGAACTGCCGGCCGTACTTGGGATGGGAGCCCCAGCGGCCGGTGAGGCGCAGGCTCTCGCCCACCTGGGCGCCGAGCAGCGGCCCGACCGCCGTCACCAGGTCGGCGCCGCCCCGTTCGACGGCCACGCGCGCGATGGTGTACCCGGTCTCCTCGTTGGCGTAGGTGATGCGTTCGAGGACGGCGGACAGCTCGACGCCGGGGGGACGGCCTGCCTCCGGGGTGGTCATGGCGGGTATTCTCCCGCAGCCCGCGCCCCGGCGGTGCGCCGGTCGTCGTGTCGGCGGGCGTCCCGCCCGGGGTCGCGGGCGGCCGCGACGGCTCCTCGTGCGGCGCCACGGCCCCGGCCGGCCCGCCGGGCGTGACCGGGTGGCCGAGCGGCCTGCCCGAAGATCCCCGGTAATGTGTCAGCTGTTCTACCAAGCGGCTTACCGATGCGGGGAGGGCGGCCGGATGGCGGCGGTTCTGGAGGGTACGGCTCGCGCGCTGCTGCGCCGTGTGGCCATCGAGCAGGCCGAGACGCGGATGCCCTCGCTGGCCGCCATGGTCCTTCGCGAGGGCGAGCCGGTCTGGTTCGGAGCCCGGGGCAGGGCTGAGGGCGCCGCCCCCACCACCGCCACCCAATACCGCATCGGGTCGATCACCAAGACCATGGTCGCCGTGCTGGTGATGCGGCTGCGCGACGAGGGCCTGCTCGACCTTAACGACCCGCTGGCCAAGCACGTCGCCGCCACCCCGGTCGGAGACGTCACCATCGCCCAGCTGCTCTCGCACACCGGGGGGCTCACCGCCGAGCCGCCCGGGGGGTGGTGGGAACGCACCCCCGGCGTCGAGATGGACGCCCTGGCCGGCGCGCTGGACGTCCAGACCGCCCGTCACCGGCCCGGCCGCCGGTTCCACTACTCCAACCTCGGCTTCGCCCTGCTGGGCGAGCTGGTCGCGCGGCACCGCGGGGTCGGCTGGGCCGAGGCGGTGCGGTCGGAGATCCTGGAGCCGCTGGGCATGCGCGACACCACGACCCGCCCCCGCGAGCCGCACGCCCGCGGGTACGCCGTGCATCCGTGGGCCGATGTGCTGCTGCCCGAGCCCGAGCACGACGCGGGTGCGATGGCCCCGGCGGGTCAGCTGTGGTCCACCCCCGCCGACCTGGCCAGATGGGCGGCGTTCCTGTCCGGCGGCAAGGAGGCGGTGCTGCGTGGGCCCACGCTCGCCGAGATGCGCGAGCCCGCCGCCGTCGAGGACGGCGACACCTGGAGCGTCGGCCACGGCCTGGGCGTCCAGTTGCTGCGCCACCGGGGGCGGCGCCTGGTCGGGCACGGCGGGTCGATGCCGGGGTTCCTCGCGGTGGTCTGGGCCGATCCGGCCGACCGGGCGAGCGTGCTGGTCATGGCGAACGCCACCTCGGGGCTGCGCGCCTCGGTGGCCACCGACCTGCTCGACATCCTGGACACCCACGAGCCGCCCCTGCCGCGCGAGTGGGCGCCCTCCCCCGCCGACGCCGACCTGCTGGAGATCACCGGCCTCTGGTACTGGGGGCCGGCCGCCTACCTGCTGCGCCTGCTGCCCGGGCGCGACGTGTCGCTGGCCCCGGTGGGCGTCCCCGGCCGGTCCTCGCGGTTCGCCGCGCAGGCCGACGGCACCTGGCTCGGCCTCGACGGCTACTACGCCGGGGAGACCCTGCGCCTGGTGCGCCGCCCCGACGGCTCGCCCGGTCACCTCGACCTCAACACCTTCGTGTTCACCCGTGAGCCGTACGACCCGGCCGCGCCCGTCCCCGGCGGCGTGGACGCCTCCGGCTGGCGCTGACCCCGGCCTCAGTCACGCGCGTCCGCCTCCCGGCCGCTGGGACGTACGTGCCGCAGCAGGGTGAGGGTGGCGACGGCGGTGGCGAGCAGCAGGACGGCGCTGATCGCGGCGGTCAGGTGCGTTCCCGCGGTGAACGCCTCGCGCGCGGCGGCGAGCAGCCGCGCGCCGAGGGGGCCCGGCAGGTCCGAGGCGGCGGTGAGGGCGCCCGCGAGGGTGTCGCGGGCCGCGCCGGCCGCCTGGGCGGGGACGCCCTCGGGGATGGCGCCGGCGATGTGGGCGCGGTAGACGGCGGCGCCGAGGCTGCCGAGGGCGGCGATGCCCAGGGCGTAGCCGAACTCCGAGCCGGTCTCGTTCATCCCGGCGGCCAGGCCGGCCTTGCCGGGCGGGACCGCGCCGATGACCAGGTCGACGGTGAGGACCACCATGGGCCCGCCGCCGATGTTGGTCAGGGCGAACCCGAGCGCCACCGCCACCAGGCCGTGCTCCGGCCCGGCCTGGGTGATCAGCAGCAGGCCGGCCGCGCCGGCGGCCATGCCCGCGCCGATGAGGTAGGCCGGGCGGACGCGGCGGGCGAGGATCGGGGACAGCAGCGCGCCGGTGATCGAACCGGCCACCGCCGGCAGCATGGCCAGCCCTGCCCGCAGCGGCGACAGCCCGGCGACGAGCTGGAAGTACTGGGTGACGAACAGCATGATCGCGCCCATCAGCGTCGTGCCGGCCATCATGGCGCCCATCGCGGCGGTGAAGGAACGGTTGGCGAACAGCCGCAGGTCCAGCAGCGGGTCGGCCAGCCCGCGCTGCCGCCGGGCGAACGCCACCCCGAAGGCCGCGCCGGCCAGCACCGCCGTGACGGGCATGGCCTGCCAGCCGCTCCTGGCCAGTTCCTTGAGGCCGTAGATGGCCGGCAGGATCGCGGCCAGGGACAGCGCCACGCTGGTCAGGTCGAGCCGGCCGGCGGCGGTGTCGCGGTACTCGGGCAGCAGCACCGGGCCGAAGGCCAGCAGCAGGCCCATCGCCGGCACGCCCAGCAGGAACACCGACCCCCACCAGTAGTGCTCCAGCAGTGCCCCGCCCACCAGCGGGCCGACCGCGGCGCCGGACATGAAGCACACCATCCACACGCTGATGGCCACGGCCCGCTGGCGGGGGTCGCGGAACATGTTGCCGATCAACGCCAGTGTGGAGGGCGTCAGCGTCGCCCCGGCGACCCCCAGCAGCGCCCGGGCGGCGATCAGCATTCCCGGTCCGGTGGAGTAGGCCGCCAGCACCGAGGCCGCCCCGAACCCGGCCGCGCCGATGAGCAGCAGCCTGCGGCGCCCGATCCGGTCGCCCAGGGTGCCCATCGTGATGAGCAGGCCCGCCAGCATGAACCCGTACACGTCCATGATCCACAGCTGTTCGGTGGCGCCGGCCCCGAGGTCCGCGCTCAGCCGGGGCAGCGCCAGCAGCAGCACGAACACGTCGATCGAGACCAGCAGGGCCGCCAGCGCCAGCACACCGAGCCCTGCCCATTCCCGCCGCCCGGCCCGCGGGCCGGTGGCGTGCGGACCCGCCGCCGTCGCGCCGCCGGTGTCCGTCGCGGTATTGGCATCCATGAAAAGACCGCTCCTGTCTCGTGAGATCGCGAGGTGCCTCCATTGGGCACTTCACACCCGTGGGTCGGAGCGGGCGTGGAGAATTCGACATCCGGTTCCGCGCGGGCCGGGATTCCCGCGCGGCCGTCACCTGGTTGACTGCGGGGACGGCGACACGACGACCGGGCCCGCCCGCATCCAGGCGCGGCGGCCCACCACCACGCGGGACGGAGATGTGAGTACCGACACCCAGGTCGAGAACCTGCTGCGCGAGATGGCGCCGCAGGTCGCCGGCATCCTCCTGCGGCGTCACGGGCACTTCGACACCGCCGAGGACGCGGTGCAGGAGGCCCTGCTGGCCGCCGCCGTGCAGTGGCCCGTGCGGGGGATCCCCGACAGCCCCAAGGCGTGGCTGGTCACGGTGGCCTCCCGCCGGCTGACCGACCAGTGGCGCAGCGACCACGCCCGCCGGGTCAGGGAGGTCACGGTCGCGGCCATGGACGCCGATGCCGTGGCGCCGGGCCCGGGTGAGGACACCCCGCCGGATCAGGACGACACCCTTACCCTGCTGTTCCTGTGCTGCCATCCCGCGCTGTCGGCGGCCTCCCAGCTCGCCCTCACCCTGCGCGCCGTCGGCGGGCTGACCACCGCGCAGATCGCCCGCGCGTTCCTGGTCCCCGAGGCGACCATGGCCCAGCGCATCAGCCGGGCCAAGCAGCGCGTCAAGGCCACCGGCATCCCGTTCCGCATGCCCCCCGAGCCCGAGCGGGCCGAACGGCTGCGCGTGGTCCTGCACGTGCTGTATCTGATCTTCAACGAGGGGCACACCACCACCTCGGGGCCTGACCTGCACCGCGCCGAGCTGACCGGCGAGGCGATCCGGCTGACCCGCGCCGTTCACCGGTCGCTTCCCGGCGACGGCGAGGTGGCCGGGCTGCTCGCGCTCATGCTGCTCACCGACGCGCGCCGCCCGGCACGTACCCAGCCCGACGGGACGCTGGTGCCGCTGGCCGAGCAGGACCGGAGCCGGTGGAACCGCGCGCACATCGCCGACGGCATCGCGCTGATCACCGGCGCGCTGTCGCACGCGACGCTCGGCCCCTACCAGGTGCAGGCGGCCATCGCCGCGGTCCACGCCGAAGCGCCCCGTGCCGAGGACACCGACTGGGCACAGGTCCTCGCGCTGTACGAACTGCTGGCCCGCGTCGCGCCCAACCCCATGGTGACGCTCAACCACGCCGTCGCGCTCGCCATGGTGAAGGGGCCGGTGGCCGGGCTCGACCTGCTGGCCGAGCTCGACGGCGACGAACGGCTCGCCGGTCACCACCGTCTCGACGCGGTCCGCGCGCACCTGCTAGAGATGGCCGGTGAGCTCGACGCGGCCCGCGACCGCTACAGGGCCGCGGCGCGCGGCACCACCAGCATCCCCGAGCAGCGCTACCTGGAGACCAGGGCCGCCCGGCTGGCGCCCCGGGACCCCGGCGGCGTTGCCGGGTCCGGCTGAACCCGATCACGGAGACGACAGGTGTCGAACGAGGAAACGCGCATCCGTACGGCCGTGCCCGCCGACCTTGAGACGGTCGCGGCGATCTACTCCCACTACGTCACCGGCAGCCTCGCCACCTTCGAGGAGACCCCGCCGAGCGTGCCCGACTGGGAGCGCAGGCTGGACGATCTGGCCGGGCGGGGGCTGCCGTTCCTGGTCGCCGACGTGGGCGGCCAGGTGGCCGGGTACGCCTACGCGGGGCCGTGGCGGCCCAGACCGGCCTACCGGCACACGGTGGAGGACTCGATCTACCTCGCCCCCGGCTGGACCGGCAGGGGGCTGGGCCGCGCGCTGCTGGACCCGCTGCTGGCCGGGTGCGCGAGCGCCGGCGCCCGGCAGGTGATCGCGGTCATCGCCGACACCGGGGACGACGCCTCGGCCGCGCTGCACCGCCGGTTCGGCTTCACCGAGGCGGGGCGGCTCAGGCAGGTGGGCCACAAGCACGGGCGCTGGGTGGACACGGTGCTCATGCAACGCGGCCTGTCCCCCGGCGCGGCCTGACCCGTCGCCAGAGCCGCGGTCGCGTGCTCAGGTGACGGCGGCGCCGAACCACTTGGGCAGCCGGCTGAGCAGATCCTGCTGGTCTTCACCGACCCACGCCACGTGGCCGTCCGGCCGCAGAAGCGCCGCGGGCACGTCCAGTTCCTCGCTGCCGTCGACGACGTGGTCGACCCGATCGGCCCAGCCCGCCACCGAGAGCCGGCCGGTCTGGTCGAGCAGTAGCCCGCGGCCGCCGTGCATCAGCTCGTAGAGGCGCCCCCGCTTCAGGCCCATGTCCCGCATCCGCCGGCCGAGCAGCTCGTGTCCCTCGCCGAAGTCGTAGCGGACCCCGATCGCGGTCGTCTTCTCGATCAGGTACCGGTTCACCTCCTCGAAGTCCATCAGTTCGGCCATCAGCCGGCGCACCGCCTGGGGGCCCGGCTCCAAAGACAGCAGCTCGGACTGCGCGCGGGTGTTGTTGAGCACGTCCGCGGCCACCGGGTGCCGTTCGGTGTGGTAGCTGTCCAGCAGCCCTTCCGGTGCCCAGCCGCCGACCTCGGCGGCCAGTTTCCAGCCGAGGTTGAACGCGTCCTGGACACCGAGGTTGAGCCCCTGCCCGCCCAGCGGCGGGTGGACGTGCGCCGCGTCGCCGGCCAGCAGCACCCGGCCGACCCGGTAGCGCTCGGCCTGGCGGGTGGCGTCGCCGAACCGCGACAGCCAGCGCGGGGAGTGCGCGCCGAAGTCGGTGCCGGCGAACACCCGCAGCCGCTGCCTGAACTCCTCAAGGGTCGGCGGGACCGTGCGGTCGGCGGCCACCCCCTCGGCGGGCACGACGAGGCGGTACTCCCCTCCCCCGATGGGCCCGGCGCCGAACCCGCGGTTGGTCTTGCGGACTTCCGCGACGATGGCGGCGATGGTCGCCGGCTCCTCGGTCACCCGCATCTCGGCCAGCAGCCACTCGGCCCTGGCGGGCTCGCCGGGGAAGCCGACACCGAGCAGCTTGCGCACCGTGCTGCGGCCGCCGTCGCAGCCGACGAGGTAGCGCGAGCGCAGCCGCGTGCCGTCGGCCAGCTCGGCGGTCACCCCGTGGTCGTCCTGGCTCAGCCCGACCAGCTCGCAGCCGCGCCGGATCTCGACGCCGACCTCGGTGGCGCGCTCGGCCAGCAGGCGATCGGTGACGTTCTGCGGGATACCGAGGATGTACGCGTGCGCGGTGTCCATCCTGTCAGGCCTCGGCTTGTCGATACCGGCGAAGTGGCCACCGAGCGCGTACTTCTGGCCGTGCGCGAGGAATCGCTCCAGCAGGCCGCGCTGGTCCATCACCTCGATGCTGCGCACGTGCAGGCCGAGCGAGCGGACGATTCTGGACGGCTCCGCGTCCTTCTCCAGCACGAGCACGCGCACGCCGTGCAGCCGCAACTCACCGGCCAGCATCAAGCCGGTCGGTCCGCCACCGGCGACGATCACGTCGAACATGAAGACCCCCCCTTCGACTAGGTCGCGTTTCGGGCTCAGCGGTCCGCGCGGTCCGGAGGCGCGCATCCGCGAGCACACGTATGCCGTGGATCCCTGATTTCCGCAGGTCCTGGCTTACAGCCGGAGATTCTGCGGCATGACCCGGGTCTTGTGGCAAGCCCCCCGGTGCGCTATACGTTGAGAGTGGTAAGGAGTGGGTAACCTCCTTGCCTTCACCGCTTGTCGTCCGTTGCCGACGGACGGCTCCTCGCTGAAGCGACCGGCGTGCGCGACCGCCTGTGCTCGCCGTCTGGTCGGTGCCGGGTTCCACTTCGACGCCGCGATGCGCGACTTCGTCGCCACCGGTGCCGGCCGCACCCTTGGCGAGGCCGTGAAGCACTGGCACGCGACGCGAAACCAGGAGCGTGGGGAGATCGGAGCCCCGTTCGAGCTCAATCGTTTCCTTCGCGAGTGGCACGCTGCCCATCCCGGTTCCGGTCGCCAGGCCGCGCTCGCCGCCTGGCGGGAGTACAGGTCCCTGCCTGTCGACGCCCGGCCCCAGGCGTGACGGACTCAGGTCCCGCCATCGGAACAGGTCTTCCAGGGAGCGTGCGGGAGGACGAGCGGTTCCTGGGCCGCCTTTCGGCCGGCGGCTCCGGTGACGCTCCCGCGATCAGCGGGTGTGGCGGCGCAGCGCCGAGGCGTAGCGGCCGGCGAAGTAGCGCTGCGCCAGGGCGACCAGTGGCCAGGCGGCGCGCGTGTACCAGCCGCCGGGCCGGGTGAAGGCGCTGACCGTGAACGACATCGACCCGTCGCCGGCCACCTCCAGCAGGAAGGACTCCTCGCCGGACTCCGGATGGCCGGGAAGCGTGCCGTACGCGAACCCCGCGCGGCGGTCCTCCTCGACGGTCCACACGACCCGGCAGGGGGCGGCGATCGCCAGCGGGCCGACCCCGAGGTGGGAGACCACCACGACTCCCGGCGCGGCCCTCGGCGCGGTGGCCTGGGGCGACAGGCCGAGAGCGGCGTGCATGCGCCAGGTCAGCAGCGCGTCGGCCGCGCGGCCCAGGCAGGCGCCGTCGCCCATGGGATAGCGGCGCCTGAGGTGCCGGTAGCCCTGCGGCAGCTCGCCCGTGCGGGTCGCCCCCGCCTCGGCGTAGGTCAGCTCCGCGTCGTCGTACCGTTCCAGGTCCATCGCGCTCCTTGCCTGATCGGTCGTCGGATCACAGGGGCCGGGTCCGTAGCCTGCGCCAGGCGGCCAGCCCGCACAGCGCGAACCCGGCGGCGTTGCACACCCCGTGGGTGGCGGCCATCCATTCCACCGACGGGTGAGGCAGCCCGGTCGCCTCGCCCACCGCCCAGCTCAGCGCCAGCAGCATGGTCGCCGAGAGCGTCAGGGCGCAGGCGCCGAGCAGGACGCGGGTCAGCCGGTCGGCGGCCCCGCGCCGCACCTGTGTCCATGTCAGCCACCCGACGAGCCACATTCCCGCGGTGAGTACCACCGCACCCGCCAGTTCTGCCCAGTCGTCGACGAAGTAGCCGAGGAACACCAGGGCCGTGCCGCAGGGCACCGCGAGCGCGGCAGCCCTTGCCATCGCACGGTCCCCGGTTGCGCGGCACACCAGACCGGCCACCAGCGCGGCGGCGAACCCGGCGAAGTGGAAGTGCGCCACGGTGAGGGCGAGGATGGCGGGCTTGAAGCCGAGCAGGGCGTGGCCCGCGCGCTCCCACACCAGCGCCAGGCCCGCGACGGCCGGTGCCGAAAGGGCCGTGAGCACCGCCACCTCGCGCGGCGCCAGGGACCGGTGCCGCCACGCCCGTACGGCCGCGTGGCCGGCCGGCACCGCGGTGGCCAGGGCGTAGACGACGGCGAGCGCCGTCGCGGCCGTACCCCGGGCGAGCCAGAGTGAGAGCGCGCCCGGCACCGCGCCCGCGACCCACACGTGCCTGACGGCGCGGGGCGTGTCGATCAGTGTGAGCCCGGCCGGCACCACGACCAGCATGCCGATCATGACGATGACGTTGACCAGCGGGGTCACGGCGCCTCCGATTGAACGTGTTCAATTGGCTCCTGGTGGCAGGCTACCAGGCGGGCCTCGCGCGGGCTCGGGGGGGCCAGGCAGGCCAGGCGGGACCGCGTTCAGGTCGGGCGCGGCACGCAGCCTCGTGGTCTCGTCCGCCATCATCTGGCGAAGGTCGTCCTCAAGAGTGGACATTCCTGATCACTCCTTCCATCGATCGCTCGCCGAACGCCACACGGAGTTTGGCGATCGCCTTCGACTGATGGAGCCGTTGACGATGATGCGGCGGATGTAGGGCTCGGGGTTGTCGTACCGCACCCGGTCCCAGTTCCGGTACGTGCGCTCCAGCGCCGTCTGCAGGAGGTCTTCCGCCTCCTTCTCGTCGCCGCACGCGAGGTAGGCGACCCGAAGCAGACTCGTGCCGCGTGCTGCCACGAACGCGGCGAACCCATCGCCTTCCGCGCCGGTCACGTCTGTCCGTCCAATGTCATGACCTCTAATACACCTGGGCCGTGCCGGGCGTTGCCCGCGCCCGCGCGGGCTTCCCGGCGGCGCGCCTCACCCTGGGGTTCGCGGGCGCGCCGCCTTGCGTTCGGTCGTCAGATGGGCAGGCCGGTCACCGGGTCCACGACAGCGGTGAACACGTCGCCGTTGCCCGGTGCGGTGGCGCCGGCCGCCGTGCCGTACGTGAGGCCGGTGACGCGGACCTTCCCGTCCGGGCCCGGAGCGGCGAACAGGTTGGGCTCGGCGAAGGGGTCCGCGCCGTCGTCACGGGCCGAGCCGAACTGGGCCGCCGCCACCTGCTTGCCCTTGGCGGACAGGCGTACGGTCAGGACGTCGGCCTGCCCGGCCACCACGCCGACCCGGCCACGGGTGTACCCGAGCACCTCGGCCTCGCCGTTCGGCAGCGGCACGACGGCCGCCCCCGCGTCCGTGGCGGGGGTCGCGACGGTGGTGGCCCACTTCTGCTTGCCCGCGGAGGTGTGGGCGACGGCGAGCAGGTCGCCGCCGACGGACCCGGTCGCGAGCACGAGGCCGCCGCTCGTCACCGTCACGGCGTTGAGGCGGTCGTCTCCGGCGCCGCCCGCCGTGGTCACCCAGCGCCTGGTCCCGTCGGCGTCGTACCGGGCGATCCAGCCGTCCTGCCCGCCGAGCGCGGTGGTGCCCGGCAGCCCGGCGGGTCCGCCGCCGACGATGTACGCGCCGGTGGCGTCGGCCGCCACTCCGTACGCCTTGTCCTCGCCGGGTCCGCCGAACTGGCGTACCCAGGCGACCTGCCCGCCGGACGTGACGCGGGCGAGGATGGCGTCCTTGTCGCCGCTGTTCGCGCCGGACAGCGCGCCCTTGGTGTATCCCGCGAGGTAGGCGCCGCCGTCGGAGGTGGCCGTCAGCCCGTACGCGCGGTCCGCGACGCCTGCGGCGCCGAACTGGGTCAGCCACCGCACCTCGCCGTTGGCGTCCAGGCGGACCACGAAGGCGTCGTCGGAGGCGTTGCCCGCGTGGTGGCCGTCCAGGTCGCCCCGGGTGTAACCGGCGGCGAGGACGCCGCCGTCGGGCAGCGCCGCCACGCCGTAGAGGCGCTCGTCGGCGGCCGTCCCGAGTTGCCTGGTCCACCGCGCCGTACCGTCCGCGCCGAGGCGCCTCAGCACGACGTCCAGCCCGCCCGCGTAGGCCTGGCCGTCCACCGCGCCGCTCGCCGCGTAGCCGAGGGTCGTCGAGCCGTCGGCGTGGGAGGCGACGCCGCCCGCCCAGTCGGTGCCGGCGGTCCCGTACAGCGGAGCGGGCAGCCCCGCCGGGGGGACGACGCTGAGTGCGGGACCGAGGTCGGCCATGCCCTGCTCGAACGCGGGTCCCCAGACGCTCCAGTCGTGGCCGCCGTCGAGGATGCGCATCTCGGCCGAGACGCCGGGCGCCCGCCGCGCGGCGTTGTAGAGCGCCTCGGACTCGAAGTCGAGATCGTGCCGGGCGTCGGCCGGGCCTGGGTTGGCGTACTCGTCGTCGCCGACCGCGATGAACAGCCGCACCGGCAGGTCGGGGTCGAGTTCCGACAGCAGGCGGGGGTAGTTGAGCCGCTGGTACACCTCGTCGTCGAACTTCTGACCGCCGAGCCCGAACGCGCCGTAGTCGCGGGCCGAGGAGTCGGCCGGGGGCAGCGGGGTGTACACGGCCGGGCTCAGCACCAGGGCGCTGCCGAAGAGGTCCTGGTGGGCCAGCGCGTACCGCAGCGCGCCCGCGCCGCCCATCGAGTAGCCGCCGACCATGCGCGCCGAGCGGATCGCGGCCGTGCGGTAGGTGGCGTCGACGTGGTTCACCAGGTCGCGGGTGAGCGCGGTCTCCACAGGCCTGCCGGGATCGTCGCTTCCGGTGTACCGCGAGTCGACGTACCAGTTGCCGCGCTCGCTCCAGGGGGCGTCGGGCATCACCGCGATGAGCGCGGGGATCCGCTCGTCCTGGATCATCTCGTCCAGGGTGTCCTTGACCTGGGTCCAGGACTGCAGCGAGTCGCCTCTGCCGTGCAGCAGGTACAGCACCGGATAGCGCCCGCCGCCCCGCACGTAGCCGTCGGGCAGGTACACGTTGTAGGCGATGGGCTCGCCGAGCGCGGTGGAGGGCGCGGAGGAGGCGGTGATCGTGCCGGTCTTCGGCTTGCCTCCCCGCGCCTCCGCGGGCATGACCGCGAGCATCGCGAGCGCCAGGGCTGCCAGTAGGCCGAGCGCACGCCATCGAGAAACGACCATCTGGCCACTCCTTCGCCGGGGCCGGTGGGGGTCCCCTGCCTGAGGGCGGGACGTTTCTGTAAACGTTTACAGTGGCGCCCCGGCCCGACACGTCTTGGGTGAGAGGTTTCCGGTGAGTTTCGCGGGCCGTTTGGGACGTGTCAATAGGGCAATTCGGTCACGACGCCTGCGGCCGGATCGCCGGCGGCCAGCCCTTCGCGGCCGGGGACGGACACCGGTCGCGCCCGCAGAGTGAGGCTGCCCGGCGAGTCCCCTACCGGAAGCGGGTGACGAAGCGGCGTTGCCAGGGGGTCTCGACAGCGTGTGAGGAGTAGTGCTTCCGGACGTAGGCGACCGCCTCTCGGCTGGGCACCCCGTCCAGCACGGCGAGGCAGGCCAGCGCCGTACCGGTTCGCCCGGATCCGCCGGCGCAGGAGATCTCGACGCGTTCGGTCTCGGCACGCGCCCATGCCTCGCGCAGCGCGTCCCCGGTGGCCACCCGGTCGGACGGCAGCCAGAAGTCCGGCCAGCGAAGCCAGCGCGCCTCCCACGGCACCGGGGGCGGCTCGTGGCCCAGCAGGTACAGCGCGAAGGCGGGCGCCGGCCCCACCGGAAGAGGGCGGCGCAGTCCACGGCCGCGAACGAGCCGGCCCGAGGGCAGGCGCAGCACGCCCGCCATCGTGGGCTCCCAAGCAGCGATCATCGAAGGAGCGTACGCCTGTCCTGGCCATGGAGACGCTCTCGACGCGAATGGCGGGCGACGCGAAATCGTGGTATCAGAATCCGCGCCCCGCAGGGCTCAGTCAGGTGCGGGCGGGTTCGACTACACCGAACCACCGCCGCAAGGCCGCCCGGAGTGCTTCCAGCTCGGTGGGATCTGGTTGGGGCGACGCGGATGCCCAGGCCACATAGCAGTCCGGCCGAAGGAGCAGTGCGGTGGGCGCGGGGTGCGGGGCGCGCGCGGTGACGCCATCGACCTGGCCGTGCCACGGGGCGAGCGTCCGCGCCAGGGACGCGTCTTCGGTGAGGTCGAGCAGCAGGGGTCGTGCGCTCCTGGTCAGCTCGGCCAGCCGGACCGGCCCGGCCGGGGTGCGCAGTTCCATGTCGGGGGCGAACCGGCCGACCAGCGGGTGCGCCTCGGGTTCGCCCATGTCGTAGCGGACGTCGGCGCCCGCGGTGAGTTCGGCCAGGCGCTGTACGGTGCTCGTGTCGCGAAGCAGTTCGGTGAACACCTCGCGCAGTCCGGTGACATCGCCGCCGGGGGCGATCAGGGCCGACTGCGCCCGCGCGTTCATCACCATGCGCTGGGCGGCCTGCCGCCGCTCGGTCTCGTAGCTGTCCAGCAGGCCGGGCGGGGCGCTGCCGCGGATTTCGGCGGCGAGTTTCCAGCCGAGGTTGATCGCGTCCTGCAGGCCCAGGTTGAGCCCGGGCCCGCCCCCCGTGGCGGCGTACACGTGGGCGGCGTCGCCGATCAGGAACACCCGGCCGTCGGCGAACCGTTCGGCGACCCGGGTGTTACCGCCGGTCAGCCGGCGCAGCACGTGCGGACCTTCGCCGTCGGGCGGACCGAGCGGCACCTCGACGCCGAGCACGCGGCGGACGCTCGCCCGCAGCTCGTCGAGGCTCATCGGAGCGCCGGTCTCGGGCTGGTCCCACTCTGAGGCGCTGACCAGCGGCGGGTGGCCGGGCATCGGCGCGTAGGAGAACCCGCCGTGCTCGGTGCGGTGGGGCAGGAACGGCAGAACAGCGCCCCGGCCGGGCACGTTCAGCGCACCGGTCGCGGGGTCGACCCAGTCCGCCGGGATCGACGCGTGCGCCGAGCGGACCGTCATCCGGTCGTAGGTGACGCCGGGGAACCCGATGCCGGAGAGCTTGCGCGTGGTGCTGTGCGCTCCATCCGCGCCGATGAGGTACCGGGCCCGCAGGTGGTACGTCCCGCCCGGCCCCGCGGCGTCGACGGTGACCGCGTCGTCGTCCTGCGACAGGTCGGCGACCTCGTGTCCGCGCCGGATCTCCACGCCCAGTTCGACGGCGCGCTCCTGAAGGACCTGCACGATGCGTCGCTGCGGCACCGGGAGGGCATAGATCGGGCTGTCCCGCAGCAGGCTCAGGTCCAGGCCCATCGCGCCGAACATGAAGTACGCGGAGTTCGGCCGTGGTGGCTCCGGGCTACCACTGAGACGTTCGTGCAGGCCGCGGCGGTCGAGCATTCTCACGACCTGGCCGAGCAGTCCGTTGGCTTTCGGTTCCTGGCTCGGCTCCGGCAGCCGCTCCAGCACGACCGGCCGGACCCCCGCAAGGGCCAGTTCGCAGGCCAGCATCAGCCCGTTCGGACCTCCGCCGGCGATGACGACATCTGCGATCATCGATTCTCCTTGTTCGCACGGAAAAGGGCAGGACGGATCGGCCCGGCGCTGGCCGGGCGTGATCGGTTCGCGCGGGTTTCCTATGGGACGGGAAGGCCCGCGGTGAGCTGGGCGAACACCTCGCGCAGCAGCGGCGCGAGCGGAATCGGCGGATCGGCGCTCATGCAGTGCTCCACGGCCACGGCACTGCCCGCGCCGACCACGGCGGCGACCAGCTTCGGGTAGACGTCATGTGCCACGTCGGTGCCGGTGCGCTCGGCGACCGCCTTGGCCAGCTCGTCCTGCGCGGCCGCGTTCGCCTTGAGTACCTCACCCTGCAGCGCCGGCTCGGCCAGCAGCAGCCGGAGACCGTCTCGCCAGCGCTGGTCGTGGGGAGACCCGCCACCGTGGCCCTCGTCCGGCGCGAAATGGGCCTGCACCGCGCTCACGATCGAGTCCCACAGCCGCTCGGTGGCCGGCCGCGCTCGCAGCTCGTCGGCGATGCGCAGCGCGCGCTCCAGGTGGCCGGCGGCTATCGCCTCGGCCTTGCTGGAGAAATAGTTACGGAAGGTGCGCACGGACACGTTCGCCGCCGCGGCGATGTCCTCGATCGTCACGTCGCCCCATCCGCGCTCGACGCACAGGCGGATCGTGGCCTGGCTCAGCGCGACGCGGGTCTCCCGCTTCTTGCGCTCCCGCAGCCCGGTACCGGCATTGTCTCCAGCGGTCATGTCCACCACCGTAGCAAATCTTACCAAAAATGCAAAAATGCTTTTTCGGCAAGATCACTGGGAGCGGGGCACGGAAGACGACCTCGCGGACCGGGTCATCAGGATGGCCGCGAGCGGCGACCCGGCAGTGGTGGCACGCCGCCGCTCAGGCGCGCTCACGCAGCCCGGTCTCGTCGGCGACGACGCCGGCCTGCGGGCCGCCCTCGCCGCAGTCGGGGCCGTTCGGGAAGGCGCCCTTGGGGGTCACCTCGATCTCCCGGTCGAGCACGGAGGCGCCCTGGTCGTCGAACAGCGCCACACCGACCCGCACCGCCTTCTTGGGCAGGCCGGGGACGTCGCCGAAGGCCTGCGACCCGCCGTCGGGCGTGAGGAGCGCCCCGCAGGTCTCCCCGGGGTCCGATCCGCAGGTCTTCGGCGTGGGGACGCTGACGGTGGAGGGGGCGAGCACGAGCTCGGCGTCGTGGCAGGAGCCGTCCCAGCAGACCCGCATGGTGGCCCGCTTCACCTTGGCGGCCAGCGGCGCCTCGACGAGCAGGGCCACCCCGACCCGCGTGCCGATCAGGGTGCAGGGCCTGCCGGAAGGCGCGGTGCCGCCGCATCCCGCCAGGCAGGCGACGACAAGGGGCAGGACGGAGATCCTCAGGGCGCGATGCACATCCATCTAGACGTATCTCCTGCCCACCGGGTTCTCGAATGGTCCTGCCGGTGCCGGCCTGCCGCCCGCGAGGTCGATAGTGAGACCGAAGGGGGCCGGTCTACGAGCCGTCTCGCCCGAGTTCGGCCAGGCGGGTCAGGGCGGGCAGCGCCCTGGCGATCGCCTGCCGTTCCTCGGTGGTCAGCCGGGCGATGAGCGGGACCAGGTGGCGGGTCCGGTCGTCGTGGCGTGACCGGCCGACCTGCCGGCCGGCCTCGGTGATGTGGACGAGGACGGCGCGCCCGTCGCTCGGGTCGGGGCGGCGCTCCACCAGCCCGTCGCGCTCCAGGCGGGTGATCAGCTGAGTGATGCCGGGCTGGCTGACCTGCTCGGTCCTGGTCAGGTCGCTCTGCCGCATCGGGCTGCCTCCGGCCGCGAGGGTGTCCAGCACCGACAGCGTCGTGAACGACAGTTTCTCCAGCGTCGGGAGCCGGATGTAGAAGCGGTTGAAGTTCTCCAATGCCGTGGCGAAGGCGTCCACATCCAGGTCGTCGCTCGCGTTGTCGTCCACACCCCGAAACATATCGCACGTTTATTTAAGCTGCTTATGCTGTTTCGCGCACGCTCCGCCCCCCGCCCCCCTGCGGGCGAGGCCCCAGTACGGTGCGGCGCGGCCACCACTCCTCACTACTCATGGATGCGATTACAGGGCCCGCGCCGGTCGGCGGCGCGGGCCCCTTGGGTGGAGGTCAGTGGCGGGATCGGGAGGTGAGGAGGCGGTCGCCGGGGTTGCACAGCTCCCCGGTGAAGAACGTGCTGCCGGGCACGCACCGCCACATGCTCGGGTTGGTGTAACTGGGGGCGAGACGGACGTTCGTCGCCTGTTCGAGGGCGTAGCCGTCGGCGAGGAGGGTCGCCTCGCTGAAGGCCGTGCCGACGAGGGTGACGCCGATCGGGTTGTGGCCCGCCGAGCTGGCCGTGGCGCCGTACCCGGCGGGGAGCGTCAGCGCCGGATAACCCGCGCGGTCGGCGTATCCGACGAGCGCGCTGCCGCTCGGCACCATGACGGCGTCGAAGTCGTCGGACTTGTCGTCCGGCGTTCCGTTGGTGAGGATTCCGTCGATCAACGCCCGGTTGGACGACTTGCCCGCCTCCAGGTCGGCCTTGTACGCCGCGCTGGTGGCGGGGTCGGACAGGTCGACGGCCTGGGCGGCGAGAAGCTGGCCCTGCTGGTACTTCAGTCCCTCCACGGGGTTGGCGTTGTTGTAGTCGATGAGGGCCTGCAGCGACCGGGCTCCTGGTCCGCGCCGGATGCCGCCCAGGTAGGCGTCGAGGTCACGCTTGAACTCGCTCGGCACGACGCTCGCCGGGTCGGGGCTGGGCGTGCCGGGTGTCACCTGGGTCGTCGTGGCCCCAAGCGACTGCAGGGCCGTCACCATCGCGGGGTACGGCGCGGCCGTGCTCGCCACGACGGCGATCTTCTTGCCCCGCAGGGCGGTCGCGGACAGGCCCTCGGTGTAGTTCCTGACGGGCGCGCCCGCCGTCGCCGGGTCGGCCCGGTCGGGTCCGGCGATCACCGTGAGCGCGCTCGCGGCGTCGTACACGGTGCGGGTGATCGGGCCGGGCGCGTCCTGTGACCGGGCGACGGGCAGGACGCCGGTGCGGCTGACCAGGCCGACCGTCGGCTTCAGGCCGACGACGCCCGCCGCGTCGGCGGGGGCCACCAGCTGGGCCGAGTCGGTGGAGGTCTCCATGCCGATGGTGAACGCCGCGAGCCCCGAGGCCGTCGCCGCCGCCGAACCGCCGGACGAACCGGCCGGAGTCTTGTCGGTGTCGGACGGCAGGAGCACCTGACCGGCGAGCGAGGAGTACCCCTTCGGCATGTTCGTGTCGAAGACGCCGTTCAGCTCGGAGATGTTCGTCTTGCCGAGGATGATCGCCCCGGCGGCCTTGAGCTTGGCCACCACCGTCGAGTCCCCGGACGGCCGGAGGTCCTGCAGGGCGATCGAGCCGCCCGTCGTCGCCAGCGAGTCCACGTCGAACCCGTCGTTGAGCAGCACAGGAAGGCCGTACAGTGGCCCGCGCGGCGGCTTTTGGCCATTCTTATCCCGCTTATCCTTGTCGCGTTCCCGGTCGCGCTCCCGGGCCTCCTTGATGGCGTCGGTGTTGATCGAGCGGACCGCCTGCGTGGCCGGGCCTTCGGCGTTGGTCAGCGCGATCCGGTAGAGGTACGCCTTGACGAGCTCCTCGGAGGTGAGCGTGCCCGCGGCGAGCCGGGCGCTCAGGCTCTGCGCCGACTCGGTCTCCAGCGAGAACCGCAGCGGCTGCGGCGCTCGGCCGAGCAGGTCCATGATCGTGTCGTAGTCGGGGTTGCAGTGCCCGCGCCTGGCGAAGGGCGGCGCCGGGACGGTGTGCGCGCAGCGGTACATGCTCGGGTTCACCGAAGCGGCCGTCTGGCGCAGGCGGGTGGCCCGCTCGATGACGTACCCGACGCCGATGATGTTGTACTCGTCGTACGCGTTCCCGTGGACCTGCACGTTGACCGCGCGGCGGGTCGTGGCGGCGTACCCCATGGGGATCGTCATCGTCGGGTACCCGGCCTGCGGCCCGCTGGGGACGCTGCCGAGGATCGCGATCACGGGGTCGGCGGGCTGGGCCGGGTCGGAGTTGGTGTAGGTCATCATGTCGTCGATGGCTTTGTGCCAGGCGGCCTTGCGGATGGGCAGGTTCGTCCGGTAAGCGATCTCGTTGGCCCCGCCGGGGGTGATGTCGGCGAGCGACGCGTTGAGGTGGCTGTTGTTGCCGAACTTCAGGGCCTGCTGCTCGTTGGCCTGGTTGTCGGCCACCTCCTGGACCAGCGACTGGATCGGCGCCTTGGAGCCTAGGCGCTTGTAGTACTCGTCGATGGTCTTGTGCTGCTCGTACCCGCTCGGCAGGTTCGGCAGCGTGCCTACGGTCGCCGTGGGACGCGGCACCATGATCGCGCCGGCGGCCGTGAGCGCGTCGTACGCGATCTTGAGCGGGGTGCCGTCGGTCAGCGTGCCGTTGTATCCGATCTTCTTGCCCTTGACGAAGTCGACGTCCAGGGCCGCCATGTAGTCAGGCAACCGCGCGGGCGGGGCCGGAATGACGCCGGTGGCGAGGTAGTCCGGTCCGAAGATCGCGCTGTACTCCGCGTCGCTGCCCGGGTCGGGACCGGCGATCGAGGCGAGCGTCATCGCCGCGTCCGACACGCTGCGCACCATCGGCCCCGCCGTGTCCTGCGACGCGCTGATCGGCGCGATCCCGTACCCGGGCACGAGCCCGACGGTCGGCCGCAGCCCGACGAGGCTCTGCGTGCTCGACGGGCTGATGATGGAGCCCGAGGTCTCCGTGCCGATCCCGAGCGTGGAAAGCGCCGCGGCCATGGCGGTGCCGGTTCCGGAGGAGGAACCGCTGGGGTTCTGGTCGGCGTCGATGCCGTTCACGACCTGCCCGGTGAGGTTGCTGAACCCGGACGGCTGGTTGCCGAAGCTGTTGGCGAACTCCGAGAGCCCCACCTTGCCGAGGACCACCACCCCGCGCTCACGCAGCTTCTTGGTGATGCCCGCGCCGGTCGCCGGGTACGACTTGCGCAGGGAGTAGTTGCCGGCCGAGGTGTACATGCCGGTGACGTCGATGAGGTCTTTCAGGAGGATCGGGAGCCCGTGCGCGGGCCCGAGGACCTGGCCCGCCTTCCGCTGGCGGTCGGCCAGCGCCGCCTGCTTCAGTGCGTCCGGGTTGATCTGGGTCACGGCGTTCAACCCCGGCCCGCGCTTGTTCAGCGCCGCGATCCGTTCGAGGTAGGCCTGGGTGAGCTCGACGGAGGTGAGTTGTCCCTTGGCCATCATGGCCTCGGCCTGGGCGCCGGTGAGCGTTTCCAGGTCGAGTACGCGCGGCCGGTGGTCCTTGGCCGTGGCGGCCGCCGGTGTGAGCGTCACGGTGAGGGAGAGGGCGAGAAGAGCTGTGACGGTGAAGCGGATTTTGGGCACCACACGCTCCTTGAGGAACCTGGTAATGCCCGTGACCGTATAGACGATCAATTACCGCCAAATGTCCGGAATGTTCCGTGTGCCGAAATCAGCGGAACGGACGTCCGAATCCCCGTCTGGGGCGCCCGCACCGCGTGTCGTCTCAGGGCGGCGGCGACGCCCCGCGGGCCTCCGCGACACGCCACGCGGCGCCGCCGTGACCAATTGCCCCGATCACCTTTCGCGACCTTACGGTGGCTGCATGATTGGGTTATGTCAGGACGTGTTGCGAGATGGGTGGGCGGCGCCCTCGTCGCGGTGGCCGTGATCGGATTGGGCGTCTACTTCACCACGGTCGGACTCGACAAGGCCGACAAGCTCGCCAGCGTGATCGGCGTGTTCATCGGGCTGGCCGGCCTGGCCCTGGCGATCTACGGGCTTCTCGCCGACCGCCGGACCGGCCCGCCGTCACCGCGGCCCTCGACGGCCCAGGACACCGGATCGGTGCGCAACGAGATCCACGGCGGCACCCATTACGGCCCGGTCATCCAGGGCCGCGACTTCCGCCAGGTCAACCTCGGCTCCTCGCCACCGCCCGCGTCGGCGCCGGATGGCCCGGACACCTCCACCGAGGGGTGAGGCGGTGACCGGCCCCACCGACAACACGATCATTGGGGTACGGCGTCCGCGGCTCGACCGCGACCCAGCCCGCCGGCTCGTCGTCGACGATCGGCGGCTTCATGGCCGTCGTCTCATCGACGGTTCGGGAATCGTGGTGTCCAGAAAGGGCCCTCGGTCATGCTCCGCATACCAGCGTCCTCCGGACGTTGAGTAGTGATTGCTCATCCGGCGGTGGCGGGTCGGCGGCGATGATTCTTCCCGTCGTCGACGCCATCCGGGCGTCGCCTCACCACACGATAGGCGAGAGATGTCACGTCCTACTCCCTGGCCGGCCCGGCGCACAAGGCTGACGATGGCGATGCTGGTCGCCGCCGGTGCCACCCTTCTCCTCCCCCTGCCGCCGGCGGACGCGGATCCGGGCCATGGCCGGTCGGTGTCCTCCACCCGCGATACGGAGCTGGCTCGCCGGCAGGCGCCGATGCTCGCACTGGCCGACGACCTGGAGGCCTCCGGCCGGGCCGCGGGCACCGGTTTCGCCGGCGTGGTGCTGGACGTGCCGGACGGCATCGTCCACCTGTACTGGAAGGGCGCCGCGCCCAAGGCGGTCGACGCCGTGGCGGCGAAGGCGCCGCGGGGCGTCCGCGTGCGGGTGCACCCGGCGGCGTACTCGGCCGACGAGCTGCGCGAGCGCGCCGATGAGATCATCCGCAGTCGAGGGCTGAGCGCCGGTGGCGACGTCCATCGCGTGACGCCGCTGGCGGACGGCAGCGGCCTGGAACTGGGCGTCACCCGCGCCGCGGGGACGGCCGCCGGCAATGCCCCGGCCGATCCCATGGTGGTGAACACCGAAGTGGAGTCGGCGCCCACTCCCTACGACGGCCGATGGGGCGGCGCCTCTCCGTTCGAGGGGGGCATCCAGATCGGCGAATGCAGCACGTCCTTCGGCGGGCTGATGTCCCCGGCGGGCCCCGACTGGGTCTACCCCGCCAAGCTCATCACGGCCGCGCACTGCTACTCCGTCGGAGACCAGGTGCGCACCGGGAACTCCGCCACGGGCGGCCCGGTGGTGATCGGTCATGTCGAGGCGGTCAATCCCGCGCTGGACTCCGCGCTCATCGCGGTGGACTCGGGCAAGTTCGTCACCGGCTGGATGTGGGACGGCGGCGTGCTGGACGGGTCGGAGTTCACCAAGCCGGTCGTGGGGACCTCGGCCGCGCGGAAGGGCTCGCTGGTGTGCTCCTCGGGCGCGTGGAGCGGCGCCCACTGCGACATCAAGATCACCAAGACCGACTCGACGCTCGACTGGGGGACCCACATCTCCCGGGCGGTGTCCATCGGCGACCAGCTTCAAGGGGAGCTGGCGAGCGGAAGCGGCGACAGCGGCGGACCCGTGTTCACCCTCACCAGCGACTTCAGCAGCGTCCTCGCGGCCGGAGTGATCATTGGCGGGGACGACGGCCGACCCGCGACGTGCACCTACCGGTCCAACCGCTGTTCCACCAGGCTGTTCTTCACCGACTTCCGCACGGTGCGCTCCTACTGGAACCTGTCGTGGATGGCGGGCCAGGGCCCCGAAGGCCTCTGAGTCGCTGAAGGGGACGTCAGTGCCGCCCAGGCCCGTCGCCTGGTCATCGATCATGTTGAGCCAGGTCGCGCCGAACAGCTACCTAGGCGGTCCTGCGGCGGTAGGTGTTCATGGCGAAGGCGAACGCGACGATATCGACTCCCGCACGTTCGCCGGTTGCGTGGCGACGTCGAAGCCGTTGACACCGGCCGTGCCCGCGTCAGCCTTGAGCAGCGTGGACAGGATCTTCACGACCGTGGTCTTGCCGGCCCCGTTGGAGCCGAGCAGGGCGAAGATGCTGCCCCGCGCCACGCCGAAGTCCACGCCGCGCAGCACCCGCAGCTGCTTGAACGACTTCTGCAGGCCCCGCATGTGGATCACAGGCCCTCGGACCTCATCGGCTGTCATTCAGTATTCCGTTGATGCAGGCGCTGGCGCTGATCAAATGGTATAAGGCCGGGTCGACGGATGTTACTTCTCGGCCGTGCCGGGTTTCCCGCTGATGGACTCCTGATAGATGTCCGCGTTGGTGCGCGAGTCCTTGATCAGGTCGTCGCAGAAGGCAGCGACATCGTTGCCGATGAGTTCCAGGACCCCCTTGCCTGCCGCGACGCCCTCCTCGAAGAAATCGACTATCCCTGAGAGTAGGGACCCGTCAAGCAACTCGATCGGTCCGACCTTGAAGAAGTACCTCTGAATCTCCTTGTAGACGATCTGGTAGTCCGGCGGGAGCGCCTTGACCCGCGCCATGTGCGCCCGCCACTGCTTCTTGCCCTCGATGATGTCTTGGATGCCCACGTCAGCCTCCTAGCCGGCCCAATTTCCTTGCGACGTTCCTGTTCAACTGCTCGCGCCACCGGTCGCGAAAGCTCTGAGCCCCTTCTCCGCCGGCCAGCGCCGCGCAGAAGCCCTCGATGTCGTCACCCAGCACCTCGTGAATGCCCCGCCCATCGGCCGCCGTCTCTTCGAGCAGCCCCAGAGCACCGTCGAGAATTGGCATCAGGTTTCGACCTGTGAAGTCCGAGTAGGGAGAAAGATGGCCCTTGATCTCTTCCCACGCCGCCCGGTAACCGGCCGGCAATGCCTCGGCCCGGGATTCGAACGCCTTCCATTCCCTGGTGAGATTGCTGCCTGTCATGGTCTCCCAGAAGTTCATCTCCCGCCCTCCTTGAGCTTGTCGATCCGTGATGTGACGTACTCCCATTTGGCCCAGAACGTTGCGAGTTCTTCGCGCCCCGCGTCGTTGAGCGCATAGAACTTGCGCGGCGGGCCCAGCCCGGACGGTCGTTTCGTCGCCTGGACGAGCCCGTTCTTCTCCAGTCGCAGCAGGATGGTGTAAACCGTCCCCTCGACGACGTCGGCGAAGCCGAGTTCGTTAAGCCGGCGCGTGATGGCGTACCCGTAGGTCTCCTCGCTGCCGATGATTTCAAGCACGCAGCCCTCAAGCGTGCCCTTCAGCATCTCCGTCAGGTCGTCCATCGTGGGTCCTCTTCGATCTCCTGGTACTTTGTAGTACCGAGTACCACTACACGGTACCACAGAGTAGTGAACAAGGAGGCTGCGAGGACCGGGGGCGGATGCGGGATCAATGTTCAAGGCCCGTGGACCGGATCCCAAGGGAACGGCAAGAAATCTTCAATCCGCCTTTCGCATCGTGGGGAACGTCCACCGTGGAAAGGCGGAGCGTAATGATCAACGTCACGTACCCTCGGCGTCCCGGCGTTCCGGCAGGCCGAGGGTCGAACGGCGGACCGACGAGGCGATGGACCGGCGCCGCCGCCATGGGCGAGACGTCCACCGGCCCGTACCCGCTGACGGGGCGCTGGCCGCTCGTCGGCCGCCACGACGAGCTGACGCGCTTCGCTCAGGTGCTCGCCGATCCGTGGATCCAGGGCTTCGTGGTGTGCGGACCCTCCGGCGTCGGGAGGTCACGGCTGGTGGAGGAGTGCGTGACGGCGGCGGTGGACCAGGGATACGAGGCGGTGCGAGCGGCGGCGAGCGCGCCGGCGGCGAGGATCCCGTTCGGGACGATCGCCCACCTGCTCCCGTACGACGTCGACCCCGCCGGCCCGGTGGCGGGATTCGTCTCGGTGTCCAAGGCGCCGGCCGAGGCGGCGCGGAACAGGCTGGTGGTGCTGGTGGACGACCTGCAGCTGCTGGACCCGGCCTCTGTCGTGCTGACCAGGCAGCTCATGGACGTCGGCCTGATCTTCCTCATCGGGACGATCCGTACGGACGGGCCCGTCACCGCCGCCATGGAACTCATACGGTGGGAGGACTCGGTACACCGGGTCGACCTGGCCGAACTCGACCAGGACACCGTCGAGGAGCTGCTTCGGACCGTGCTCGGCGGACCCGTCGGACGGCGCACGCTGCACGAGCTGTTCACCGCGTCCGGCGGCAACGTGCTCTACCTGCGCGAACTGGTCCTCGGAGCCCTCCGCGCCGGGGCACTCGCGAGCGAGGGGACATTGTGGGAACTGGCCACGGGCTCGCCGACGCACACGCCCAGACTGACCGAGCTGATCAACGCGCGGCTGGCGTGCGCCGGCGGCACGGGACGTCGGTTCCTGGAGCTTCTCGCGCTGTGCGAGCCGCTGGGACCGCTCGACGTCGACGCCCTCCCCCAGACCCTGATCGACCTCGAACGGGCCGGGGTGATCCGCGCGTCCGGTGACGGGCGGCGTGTCAGCCTGACCCTGGCCCACCCCCTGTACGGGAAGGTTCTGCGCGCGCAGACCCCCCTGATCAGGCGCCGGGCCATGCTGCTGCGCCAGGCCGAGCGGATCGAGGCTCATGGCGCCCGCCGCGACGACGACGCGCTGCGCATCGCCTCCTGGCGGCTGGCGGCCACCGGCACCGCCGACCCCGCCCTGCTCGTACGGGGTGCGGCCACGGCTCGCCGCGCCGGCGACCATGCCCGCGTCCTCGCCCTGCTGAGCACGGTGGACACCGAACATCACACGACCGGATCCCGGCTCCTGTACGGCGAGGCACTCATGGAGACGGGCCAGTGCCGGCAGGCCGAGGCGGTGCTTGCCGGCGCGTACGAGCAGGCGTCCACGGAACGGGAACGGCGGGTCGCGACCAGGCTGCGCACCCACAACCTGTTCTGGATGGGCGCGCGGACGAAGGAGGCCCTCGAACTCAACGACGAGGCGCTCTCCCGCGTCCCCCATGGAGCCGACCGCGAACTCCTGCTCATCGACAGGGCGACCATGATCACGATGTCCGGCCGGCCCGCCGAGGGAGTGCGGCTGCTGGACGCGCTTCCGCGGGAGGAACTCCGGGCGAAGGAGGTGAACGGGTGGCTGTGGGCGACCTCGTCGAAGGCGACCGCGCTGGCGCTGCTCGGCCGTACCCGTGAGGCGTGGTCCCTGGCCGAGGCGGCCGAGCGCGCCCACCGGGCGCATCCGCGGGACGAGCAGGCCCCGCCTTCCCCGGCGTTCACCTACGTGCTCCCGCTCACGCACGCGGCGGCGGAGGACGGCCGGCTCGCGCTGGCTCGTGAGATCGGAGCGCGCGGCACCGCCGGCCTGCTCACCGGGCGAGCCGCAGGCCAGGGGGCGACGTGGAACGCGCTGAGCCGGGCACGTGTGGAATGGCTGGCGGGACGGCCGCACGCGCCACGGAGCTGAGGGCGCGCTGCGAAGGCGCGGACACACCTCTTCTGGCCACCGGCCACGAGGCCGTTCCCCTGACCGCGCGCGAGCGTGACATCGCGCTTCTGGCCGCCGGCGGCACCCCGAGCAAGGACATCGCCCAGACCCTGGTCCTCTCGGTGCGCACCGTCGACAACCACCTGCAGAAGATCTACACCAAGCTCGGGGTCACCACCCGGCGTGACCTCGCCCATGCCCTCGGGGGAAGGCAGGCTCAGCGGACCTCCACGCCCGCCGCTCCTGGGCGCGGCCGGTTCCCAGCCGCTGGACCGTTCACAGAAGCCGTCTCTGCACGACGTCGGCGATGACGGTGGCCACGGCCTTGTGGACGGCACCCGGCTCCGGCGGGGTGCCTTTGCGGTCGGCGAAGAGCAGGTGCCCGGTGCCGATCAGCGCGGGAGCGAGCGTGTCGACGTCGGCGTCCGCCGCGATGCGGCCCAGTTCGCGCTCGACGCTGAGGTAGGAGGCGATCATCGCCGCGGCTTCCGTCAGGAGCGGGACGCCGGTCGGCCTGGCCTGGCGCAGCCGGGCGCGCAGGTCGTCCCGGGAGATGACGAGGCCGACGATCGCCACGGCGACCGACCCGAACAGGTCCGTCAGCGCGCCGGTGAGGTTGCCGGCGACGGTGCCGGTCCCGGCGGAGTCGCGCAGCGCGGCGGCCTGGTGGTCGATCCGGGCTATGCGGTCCAGCACGAGCTCGGCGAGGAAGCCGTCGAAGTCGGCGAAGTGCCGGTGCAGGACGCCCTTGGCGCAGCCCGCCTCCGTGGTGACCGCCCGGCTCGTCAGCGCGCTCGGCCCGTCCCGGAGCAGGACACGCTCGGCGGCGTCGAACAGCTGCTCGCGCGCGTCGCGAATGGCCACCCCTGTCGGCACCGTGCATCCATCCCTTTCGTCGCCAAGGCACACCCGGTTGTCGAGTGGGCGGTTGCCCACTATGGTGGGCACATGCCCACTGTACCTCCGGAACGAGTGCCCTTCTCCGAGCGCGAGCCTCATCAGGCCCGTGAGCTGGCAGAGTCATTCGGCTCTGACCCCGAACGCTACGACCGGACCCGGCCCCGCTATCCCGGCGCCATGGTGGACCGCGTCGTCGCCGCGAGCCCCGGCCCCGACGTCGTCGACGTCGGCTGCGGTACCGGCATCGCCGCCCGGCAGTTCCAGGCGGCCGGCTGCAGGGTGCTCGGGGTCGAGGTCGACGCGCGGATGGCCGAATGGGCGCGACAGCGGGGGCTTGAGGTCGAGGTCGCGGCGTTCGAAGCCTGGGATCCCGCCGGCCGGCTGTTCGACGCCGTCGTCTCCGGGCAGGCCTGGCACTGGGTGGACCCGGTCGCGGGAGCGGCGAAGGCGGCGGACGCGCTGCGGCCCGGCGGCCGGCTGGCCGTGTTCTGGAACGCGTTCCAGCCCCCGCCCAACCTGGTGGAAGCCTTCTCCGAGGTCTACCGCCGGGTGATGCCCGACTCGCTCGCCCCCCGGATGAAGGCCGCGTCGGACGGGTACTCGGTGCTGAGCACCAGGGCGGCCGACGGGGTACGGGCGACGGGCGCGTTCGGCGACCCGGAGGAGTGGCTATTCGACTGGGAACGGTCCTACACCCGGGACGAGTGGCTGGACCAGCTGCCCACTTCCGGTGTCCACTCCCAGTTCCCGCCTGCCAGTCAGGCGGAGGTGCTGGCGGGCATCGGAGCCGCCGTCGACGCCGTGGGAGGTCGCTTCACGATGCGCTACACCGCGATGGTGGTCACCGCGGCGCGAACCGGCGCCGCCTGACGGGGCCGGTCCCGCGGCGATACGTGCCAGGCGGGTATCCTCGGATGCCGTCATGGAGGTGGTCACCGTGGCCGAAGTGGTCCTGTTTCATCACGCCCAGGGCCTCACCCCGGGCGTGATCGGCTTCGCCGAGGAACTCCGGGGCGAGGGACATACCGTCCATACGCCCGACCTGTACGACGGCCGGACCTTCGACACGCTGGACGCCGGCGTGGCGTACTCGGAACAGCTCGGCGTCGAGGAGATCTTCGATCGCGGCACCCGCGCCGTCTCGGGCCTACCGGCCGAAGTCGTCTTCGTCGGGTTCTCGCTCGGGGTGCTGAACGCGCAGAGACTGGCCCAGACGCGGCCCGGCGCCCGCGGCGCCGTGCTCGTGTACTCGTGCGTTCCGACCTCCTACTTCGGGCCGTGGCCCGCCGAGGTCCCGGTACGGATCCACGCCATGGACGCGGACCCCGTCTTCCGTGACGAGGGCGACGCCGAGGCCGCCCGCGCGCTCGTCGAGGAGGCCCCCGACGCCGAGCTGTATCTCTATCCCGGCGACCAGCACTATTTCGCCGACAGCTCGCTGCCGTCCTACGACGCCGGCGCCGCCACGCTGCTGCTGCACCGCACACTGGCATTTCTGCGATCACGCTGAACGGGCGCCATGACCGCCACCGTCATACCGGCCCTGGCTGGGCACGGGCATCGGGTCATCGGTTTCGGGCCTGGTAGGCCTCTCGGCTGGCCTCGATGTGCGCGACGTGCTCGATGGCCCAGCCGGCGAGGGCCAGCGCGGGGGGAATGAGGCTCTTGCCGGTGGGGGTCAATAGTGAAGCATCATGAGGCTACTTACGACTGGTAACCACCGTGGCCAGCGCCAGGTCACTGGTCTCCGAGGCGTCCCTCATGGAGATTTCCTCCTGGATCGTCGCGGCGCTCCTGGCCCTCATCGTCTCGGCGCGACGCGGACGATGGGCCGCCTGCACGCGTGGCTGCTGATCTGCGAGCCGCCCCACCAGTCGCTCACCGAGCTGGCCGCACAGCTCGGCGTGAGCAAGACCGCGATCAGCATGGTCGCCCGGCAGTTGGAGATGGCCGGGATGATCGAGCGCGTCCCCACGCCGAACCGCGAGCATCGCTACCAGGTGGTGAGCGGCGGATGGGCGCACGTCATGCGGGTCCAGATGGACGCCCTGCGACCGGCCCTGGAGGCGTTGGAGTTCGGAATGTCGGTCATCGGCGACGCTCGGCCCGAGCAGCGGGAGCGGCTGAAGGAGACCAAGGAGTTCTTCGCCTTCACCGAGCGCGACGCGGACGAGTTCCTCCAGCGCTGGCATGAATACCGCAAGAAGGGAGACGACAACCGGAGCGCCGAATGAACGCGGAAAAGGGTCGACTTCCAAGCTCTGCCGGCGCGGCGGAACATGGCCACGGGGTACCGGGTCATGTTCCGAGCGCGTGCTCTGCCGCAGTGAAATCACGACCAAGGAGAGACGATGACCGACATCGTCAAGCGCTACAACATCCCCGAACAGCTCTTCTGGCTGCGCGGTCCGCGATCGGGCCCGGCGGTCGAGTTCGACGCCCGCGCCGGGATGTGGAACGTCTACGGCTACCCCGAACTGCAGGAGGTCCTCGGCGACCCCGCGACGTTCTCCTCCGACACCCTGCGCGTGGTCCCCGAGAGCATGAAGCCCGACAGCGAGGAGTTCTCGCTCGACGGCTTCATCACCCAGATCGACCCGCCGGAGCACGGCAAGCTGCGCAAGCTGGTCAGCAGCGCCTTCACCCGCAAGGTGGTCGCGGATCTCGAGCCGAGGATCGCCGCCCTCACCCACGAGCTGCTCGACGCGGCGCGCGATCGCGGCCGGTTCGAACTCGTGACCGATCTGGCCTACCCGCTCCCCGTCATCGTCATCGCCGAACTGCTGGGGGTGCCCAGCAGCGATCGCGCCCTGTTCAAGCGATGGGCCGACGCGCTGTTCCAGCGGGATACCAAGGTCTCACTCGCCGAGCCCACCGACGCGCAGAAGGCGGAAGTCCAGGCCACGCTGGGACCGTGGAAGGAAATGGCCGACTATCTCGCCGCCCACGCCGCGGAACGCAAACGGCAGCCGCGCACCGACCTGCTCACCCGGCTGGTCGAGGCCGAGGTGGACGGCGAACGGCTGCCCGGCGACCAGGTGGTCAACTTCGCGATCGTGCTCCTGCTCGCCGGGCACATCACCACCACGATGCTGCTCGGCAACACCGTGCTCTGCCTGGACGCCTACCCCGAGCAGCAGGACAGGGTGCGGGCCGACCGCGCCTCGATCCCGGCCGTCATCGAGGAATCCCTGCGCCTGTTCACCCCGTTCGCCCTGCTCGGCCGCGCCACCACCCGCGAAGCCCAGCTCGGCGGCGTGACGATACCGGCCGATCAAATGGTCATGGTCTGGCTCGGATCGGCCAACAGAGATCCTCGGCAGTTCCCCGACCCCGTCGCCTTCGACCCCGGTCGTGCCCCCAACCCGCATCTCGCCTTCGGCCACGGCATCCACTTCTGCCTCGGCGTGCCCCTGGCCCGGCTGGAGGGACGCGTGGCGCTGAACATCCTGCTCGACCGGTTCGATCCCCTGCGCACCGATCCGGATGACCCCGTGGAGTTCATGCCCGCACCGACCATGACGGGAATACGCCGCCTTCCGTTGATCTGACTCCTCACGTTTCGCAGTCAGCCACCTGGGTCACACTGCTCCCGCGCCGCGAGGACGCGGCGCGGGACGGGCGGCGCGGACCGGCCGCGGCGACCGCGCCAAGCGGTGGGCAGAGGCGTGAAAGTTACATCCGCTCGGGTGGGCGTCTTGGGGAGCCGGACATGGCCGGGCCAGCGCGAGGGCGTGCCGTGGCGAGAGTCGGGCGGCGGGTTCGCGGCATGGCACTTGTGGCCGTCTCATACCGGGGTTACCATCGCCGGGATCCGGAGGAGTGGAAAATGCCCAATGGACGCCGTGAAATGTTAGCGCAAACATTAGTGAGGTCCGGAGGCGTTCACTCCGGGCTCGGATGGCGCGCTCGCCCCTCTCTTCGTGATCGCGGGCCGCGACGGAGCGCCAGCCGGAATACCTCCGACGAGCCCCTACCCCGTGAGAAGCGCGGGATGATCTAGTCGAACGGACATCGGCACTCCACGAATCGACGGCATATTTGTTAGCGCTAACAAATTGCCGATCGCTGATCCGCGCTTCAGGCATTCACGTGTCACCCCCCACAGGAGCGGAAATGGTCACGATCGTTCGGTCTCGACTTCAGTGCGTGAGAAAGGCTTTACTGCTCGCGGCCACGGCGGTCGCGCTCATCGCCGGCACGCTGGTCGGCTTACCCGGCGTCTCCCAGGCCGCGGGGCCACTCCCCTGCGACATCTACGGTTCCGCCGGCACGCCGTGCGTGGCCGCGCACAGCACCACGCGAGCGCTCTTCGCGGCCTACGGCGGCAATCTCTACCAGGTGCGGCGCTCCTCGGACAACGCCACGCAGAACATCGGCCTACTGGCGGCCGGGGGTTACGCGAACGCCGCCGCGCAGGACTCGTTCTGCGCGAACACGGCGTGCGTCATCACGGTCATCTACGACCAGACCGCCCGCCACAACGACCTGTTCATCGAGCCTGCGGGTACGGCGGGGCCGGCCAATTCCGGCGTCCCCGCGGACGCGCTGCCGGTGACCGCCGGCGGGCACACGGTCTACGGGGCGTCGTTCTCGGGCCTCATGGGCTACCGGCACACGGCCGCGTCGGGCGTCGCCGTGAACGGCCAGCCGGAAGGCATGTACATGGTGACGTCAGGCACCCACGTGAACAACAGGTGCTGCTTCGACTACGGCAACGTGGAAGTGCAGATCGCCGACACCGGCAACGGCCACATGGACGCCATCAACTTCGGTACGGAATGCTGGTTCGCGCCGTGCTACGGAGCCGGCCCCTGGGTTCAGGCGGATCTGGAGAACGGCCTCTTCCAGTCCAGCGCCGGCCCCAGCCAGAACTCGTCGAACACGGGCAACAGCGCTCCGTTCGTGACCGCGCTGCTGAAGAACAACGGCCAGAACTTCTTCGCGCTCAAGGACGGCAACGCGCAATCGGGCGGCCTCACGACGCGGTACTCCGGACCGGAGCCCACGCGCGGCGGCTACTCCCCGATGCACCAGGAGGGCTCCATCGTCCTCGGCACGGGCGGCGACAACAGCAACGGGTCCATCGGATCCTTCTTCGAAGGCGTCATGACGGCGGGTCTGCCGACCGACGCGGCCGACAACTCGGTGCAGGCCAACATCGTCTCCGTCGGATACGGCGCGGCGAGCCCGGTCGCGGGGGGCACACTGAACCCGGGATCGACGATCTCGCTGCGCGCGACCACGGCGTGCTGTACGACGCGCCACATCCGCCACCAGAACAACAACGCGGTCACGTCCGTGATCACGTCCGGCAGCTCGGCCGTCGACAAGGGCGACGCGTCGTGGATCGTGCGCCGCGGCCTCGCGAACAACTCGTGTGTGTCGTTCGAGTCCAGGAACTTCCCCGGTGACTTCCTGCGGCATTCGAACTACCAGCTGTTCAGGCAGCCGATGGACGGCACCGCGCTGTTCCGCTCCGACGCGACGTTCTGCCCGCAGGCCGGCAAGAGCGGCCAGGGCACCTCGTTCGCGTCGTACAACTTCCCGACCAGGTTCATCCGCCACTACAACGACACCGTGTACATCGCGAGCAATGGCGGCTCCAATGCGTTCGACTCGGCCACCTCGTGGGCGGCCGACGTGAGCTGGGTCGTCAGCTCTCCCTGGACGCCGTAGGCACGACCTCCGGTCCCCATCCGTCACCGCCAGGCTCGGCCTGGCGGTGACGGATGCGTGACGACGGCGACGGGGGGACGTCCGGGGACCCCACTTCGGTGTGGTCCCCGGACCGCCTTACTAGTGGTCGTCGCCGGGGTTGAGGCGCGCGCCCGGGGAGCCGCCCGTCCTCGCCGCCTTCTTGGTCGGGTACAGGCAGGGCGGCGTTCCGAACACCACGCCATCCAGGAAGTTGCCGCTTCCCTGGCTGCCCCCCGCCGCCGACACCGATTCGAAGGCGAATCGGGTGGTCGTCTGTCCCGGAGGCACGATGTACACCCCGGTGTAGAAGCCCCAGGCGGTGTTGCCGTCGGAGATGTCCGGGGACGCGGCCCCGGTGGGGACCTGAGCCACGGTCGCGCCCGGTGCGCCGACGAGCACCCGCATCACGTCGGTGCCCGCGCGGCCTCGGTGGTACAGCGACCAGGTCATCGGTGTTCCCGGCACGGTGGGAAGGTCCTGGTAGAGCGTGGAGACCTGGTTGGCGTTGAGTTCGGCGAACTGCTGGCCGTCCGCCGCCGGGACGGCGATGCTCCCGCCCCCGGTCTGGCCGCTGTGCCAGAACTCCAGCTTGTTGTCGGTGGCGGTGGTGTGCCAGCCGACGCTCGGGTTGATGGAGGCGTCGGGGATGGAGCTGTTGATCGTGGCCACGGGTGGCGACTCGAAGCTTCCGTTGACCAGGTTGACCGGTGTGTAGTCGCAGGTGACCGTGACGGTGACCGTGGCGGTGCTGGTCCCGCAGGCGGTGGTGATGGTGTACGTGAAGGTGTCGGGGCCGCTGAAGCCCGCGGTGGGTGTGTAGATCACGTTGCCACCGGAGATCGTCGCGGTGCCGTTGCCCGGCTTGGTGACACCGCTGATCGTCGGCGAGTTCGCGGTGTCGTTGGCCAGGACTGGCACGCTGACGGCTGTGCCCTGCGTGGTGGTGGAGGTGTCGTCGGCGGCCTTGGTGGGTGAGATGGACTGCCCGCCGGCGATCTGGATCGGCGGGGCGGGGGTGTTGGCTCCGAGCTGGCCCGGGGCGGCGATGACGCTGCTGATCCCGGTCGGCCGGATGGTCATGGAGCCCCCGATGGTGCCCTGCCTCACCTGGAAGGTGATGACCTTCGGGGATGGGTCGGTCTTGGTGCCCTGCGAGGGGATCGACAGGGTGGTGCCGCTGATGGAGCCGGCTCCCGACTGGCTGACGACGTCAGCGTTGGCCAGCAGTGACGACAGGTCCCACATGGTGGTGTATCGGCTGACCAGTAGCGGCCACCGGGCCGTGCGGTGCGTCAGCGTGAGGGTGAACGTGCCGCCCGGCGTGATCTGCCCGCCCCACAGGGGTGGGGAGGTGTCGACCGAGACCGACCCGCTGCCCAGCTGCATGCCGAGTGCGTTCTTCCAGTAGTAGCTGACGGGGTAGGTCGCCTGCCCCGGCCGGACGCACGGCGCGGCCGCGGCTCGCGTGACGGCCTGCCGTACGGACGTGGCGGCGCTCGCGCCCGTACCGGCCGCCACCTGCGTCCCCGATGCGGCCAGCAGCGCCGACAGGGCGCAGGCCAGGGCGGTGATCGCGGATCTGGATCGTTGTGACATCAATCTTGAACTCCCACTCTGAGGGACGTCCTCATAGATCAACTTCACGACGAAGTTACTATCCGCGTTCGACCCATGACGCCGAGTGCCGAACCATGTGATCTTCGTGTCGCGCCGCCGGCGGGCCTGGCGCCCCCGGGCACCGGGGGCGCGCGCACAGACGGACGCGCCGTAATCGAAACGAATGGCGCGATGCTGCCCCACCGTGCGGCGCAGGGTCAAGAGGTTGGACCCATGTTCATGTACATGAACCGAATTCGCCTAATCATGCACTTAACACCAAAATCAGACATATGTGAAACTAGCTATCAAAGATCTAAATAGTAGATCAAATCTCTACGGAAAGTTCACCCATGTGAACTTCGGTTCTCATCCTTGACAGGTCGATGCGAGGTGGCGCACGATTCCGCTCGTGTGAACGGTGCGTTACAGAGGCGCGTTCCGGAGGGCCGAAAACCAGAAGGGCAGTTCGCGATGATGAGGCAGCAGACAAGCTCGGCGTTGGGTTCGCTGCGCACCGGGGGGCGCGTCGATCCGCTGGGCATGCCCGGCACGCCGCCGCGCCTGTCCTGGTCGGTCGCGCCCGACGCCCGGATAGATCCCGGCACCTCATTCGAGGTGTCCGTCGCCGAATCGGAGCGCGCGCTGCGGGACGGCTCGGTGCTGTGGTCGGGCGGCGGCGAGCGCCCATGGGTGGGCTACGGCGGGCCGGAGCCCGCCGCGCGGCAGCGGCTGCACTGGATGGTCACCGCCGTGGATCGTTCCGGCCTGCGCCTTGCGAGCGAGGTCGCGTCGTGGGAGGTCGGGCTGACCTCGCCCGCCGACTGGCGGGCAGAGTGGATCGCCGCCGAGCCGGTGGCGTTCCCGCGTGAGAGTCTGGACCCCTGCCCGTACCTGCGGCGCGAGTTCGACGTCGAGGACGTGGGCACGGTCCGGGTGTACGCGAGCGCGCTCGGCCTCTACCGCCTCTGGCTCAACGGCGTCGAACTGACCTCCGGCGAGCTGTACCGGCCCGGCTGGACCGACTACGCCATCCGCGTCCACCACCAGACCTTCGACGGCACGGCGGCGCTGCGGCCCGGGCGCAACACTCTCACCGCCGTCCTGGCCAAGGGCTGGTACGCGGGACGCCTCGGCCTGCTCAACGAGCCCGGCCACTACGGCGACCGGCCGGCCTTCCTGGCGCAACTGGAGGTCGACGGTGTCCCCGTCCTCGCCACCGACGGCGGATGGCGCACGGGGCACGGCGCCCTCCAGGCATCCGACCTGCTGCGCGGCGAGATCCAGGACCTGCGGCAGGAGCCCGGGGGCTGGCACCTGAACGGGTTCGACGACAGCGCCTGGGCTCCGGCCCGGCCGTTCGCCGGGGCGCCCGAGCTGGTGCTGCCGCAGCCGCACGACTCGATCACCGGCTACCAGGTCCACCCCGGCCGGTTGGTCCACGAGCACGCGCGAGGCCCGGCCATCTTCGACTTCGGGCAGAACCTGGTCGGCTGGACCAGGCTCACCACCCCCTGCGCGCCCTCGGTCGAGCTGATCGTGCGGCACGGCGAGATCCTCACGCCGGACCTGCTGGTCTACCGCGACAACCTGCGCGGCGCCTTCCAGGAGGACCGCTACACCGTTCCCGACCGGGGGCCGCATAGCCTTTCGACCTCGTTCACGATGCACGGTTTCCGCTACGCCGAGGTGTGGGGGCTGCCGTCGACGACGCCGCACGGCGGGTACAAGGTGTTGCCGGAGACCTCCATCGAGGCGCGCTCGGTCACCGGGCTGCCGACCCGGACCGGCTGGTTCGAGTGCTCCGACGACCGGCTGACCCGGTTGGCGAGCAACGTGGAGTGGACCGTACGGGACAACTTCCTGGAGGCCGCGACCGACTGCCCGCAGCGGGACGAACGGCACGGCTGGCTGGGCGACGCGGGCGTGATCGCCCCGACCGCCGCCTACCACTTCGACGTCTCCGCGTTCGTGGCCAAGTTCGCGCAGGACGCCGCCGACACCCAGGACGCCGAGGGGGTCATCCGCAACTACGCGCCGGCCGTGCCGCCCAGCTCGCTCAGCCCGGGGGCGCCCGGCTGGTCCGACGGCTTCATCCGGCTGGTGCACCTGCTCGTCCAGCGGTACGGCGAGCTGGCCGCCGCGCGGCGGCTGCTTCCTGCCATGGTGCGCTTCCTCGGCCACGTCGACCGCGCCAACCCCGATGGCCTGCGCGTCAACCAGACCGGCGCGGACTTCGGGGACTGGCTGTCCCTGCCGGAGCGCGAGGGGCTGAAGCGGCACACCGGGTTCGAGTACACCGGCGCGTACTCGACCACTCCCCGGCCGATCGTCGGGACGGGGCACAGCTACCGCTCCTTCGTCCAGCTTTCGGAGATCGCCCGGTGGCTGGGCGAGGACGGCGAGGCGGACCGGCTCGCGGCCAGGGCGGAGGGGATCCGCGCCGCGTACCTGGAGGCGTTCCTGCTGCCCGACGGCAGCATCAAGGAGGCGACCCAGACCGCCTACGCCCAGGCCGTCGGGTACGGCCTGGTGCGGGGCGAGGCGGCGCGGGCGATGGCCGACCGGCTCCGCGAGAGCATCGAGCGGATCGGATACGTGACCACCGGGATCCACGGCGTCGAGCACGTGCTGCCCGTCCTGAGCGCCCACGGGCATGCGGACTTCGCCGCCGGGCTGCTGCTCCGCGACCAGATGCCCAGCTGGCTCTACATGGTCGGCCAGGGCGCGACGACGATCTGGGAGAAGTGGAACGGCATCGAGCCGGACGGGACGCTGGCCACCGCCGAGATGAACTCCTTCAACCACTGCGCCCTCGGCGCGGTCGGCCGTCACCTGTTCGAGGGTGTGGCGGGAATCGACGCGACGGAGACCACCTGGACCGGCGAGGTCGCCGTGCGCGCCACCTACACCCGCGACCTCGACTGGGTCAGGTCCGCCTACGACAGCCCGGCCGGCCCGATCAGCAGCCACTGGAGATGGTCCGGCGAAGTCGTCGAGCACGAACTGGAGGTGCCCGGCGCCGCGTACGCGACCGTGCACGCGCCGGCCGGCGCCGCACTGGAGGCCGAGGGTGCTCTGGAGGCGGGGGGCTCGGCGGCAGCCGGGCAGGTCAGGCTCGGTCCCGGCCGCCACACGGTCCGCGTTCACCTGGGCCCGCGATGAGGACGCGGACGGTCGTGCTGCGGCTGGCCCGCCTGGCGGCCGTGCTGCTCGTGGTGTCGATGCTGTGCTTCCTGAGCCTCAACCTGTTGCCGGGGGACCCGGCACGGGCGATCCTCGGCGAGGCGGGCACCCCCCAGGCGGTGGCGGCGCTGCACCGGGAGCTCGGGCTGGACCGGCCGCTGGCCGACCGCTACGTGACCTGGCTGGGCGGCATCCTGCGGGGTGACTTCGGCCGCTCCTACGCCAACCGGCAACCGGTCGCCGACATCATCCTCCAGCGGATCCCGGTCACCGTCGAGCTCATCGTCCTCAGCCAGATCATCGCGCTCGCGGCGGCCGTGCCCCTGGCCGCCGTCGCCGCGATCAAGCGGGGCACGGCGGTGGACCGCGGCATCAGCTCGCTGGTGTTCGTGGCCGTGTCGGTGCCCTCCTTCGTCCTGGCGTTCGTGCTGATCTGGGTGTTCGCGATCAAGCTCGGGCTGTACCCGGCCAACGGCTTCATCCCGATCGGCGCCGGGCTGGGGCAGAACCTCGGCTCGCTGTTGCTGCCCTCCCTCGCGCTCGCGGCCGGTCCGGCCGCGCTCTACCAGCGGGTGCTGAGAGCCGACCTGGTCGAGACGTACGGACAGGAGTTCATGAACGTCGCCCGTGCCAAGGGGATCTCGCCGTTGCGGATGGCCGTGCGGCACGCGTTCCGGCCCAGCCTGCTCGGGCTCACCACCTCACTCGGCGTGGTGGTCGGCGTGCTGATCGGGTCGAGCGTGATCATCGAGAACCTGTTCAGCCTGCCCGGCCTGGGGTCGATCCTGGCCCAGTCGGTCAGCGCCCGCGACTACGTCACCGTGCAGGGGGTCGTGCTGGTGGCCGCCACCTCGTTCGTGCTGATCAACGCGGTCGTGGACCTGCTGTACGGCTTCATCGACCCCCGGCTGCGCAAGACGCGGATGGTGGGCCGCCAGGTCAGGCGCGGGCGCGAGGTGCCGGTCGCGTGAGCACAGGACTCCTCCCGGCGGCCGGAGCCGCGAGCGCCACCTGGCGACGGCGGCTGCGCGCCTGGCGGCTCACCGAAGCGCTGTCCCTGACGTGGCTCGTGCTCCTCGCCCTCGCCGCTCTGGCGCTGCCGCTGTTCCTCCACCTCGACACCGAGACCATGTCGGCGACCGAACGGCTCGTCGGACCCTCCGCCCAGCACTGGCTCGGCACCGACAACTACGGTCGCGACCTGCTCGCCCGAGCCCTGTCCGGGGCGCGGATCTCGCTCGGGATCGGGTTCGGCTCGGTGGCGGCCGCCGCCCTCATCGGCGTGCCGCTCGGCATGCTCGCGGGCTACCTCAAGGGCTGGGTGGACGGGGTCGTCTCCTTCGTCGTGGACGTGATCCTCGCCTTCCCCGGGCTGGTGCTGGCACTGGCGCTGGCCTCGTTCCTCGGAGCCTCGATCAGCAACGTGATGATCGCGATCCTGGTGCCGATGACGCCGGTGTTCGTCCGCCTTGCCAAGGCGCAGACCATGTCGGTGGCGGGCCGGGAGTACGTCGAGGCGAGTCAGGTGATCGGCACCCGGACGTGGTCGATCGTGGTGCGCGACGTGCTGCCCAACATCCTCCAGCCGATCCTGGCGTACGCGCTGGTCAGCGTGGGCTCGGCGATCCTCATCGAGGGCGGCCTGAGCTTCCTCGGGATGGGCGTGCCACCCGAGCGGCCCTCCTGGGGAAGCATGATCAACAATGGCCGGATCTTCATCAGCGAGGATCCGCGCCTGGTCGCGGTGCCGTCGATGTTCATGCTGCTGACCATTCTCGGCCTGAACCTGATCGCCGACCGCTTCCTGTCCCGTTCCGACGCCGCGACGGCAGGTGCGCGATGACCTCCTCCCCCGACGACACGCTGCTGAGCATCAGGGACCTGGTCGTGGAGTTCCCGACCAGTGCCGGTACGGTCCGCGCGGTCGACCACGTGAGTCTCGAACTCGGCCACGGCGAACGCCTCGGCATCGTCGGGGAGTCGGGCTCCGGCAAGAGCGTGCTGGCCCGCACCGCGATGGGGCTCACCCGGCCGGGCTCGGCCCGGATCAGCGGCCAGGTCGTGATCGCCGGGCACTCGGTGCTGGAGCTCGGCGAACGCCGCCGCCGGGCGCTGTGGGGACGCGAGGTCGCCATGGTCTTCCAGGACCCGCTGAGCGCGCTGCACCCGATCACGCCGATCGGCGAGCAGATCGCCGAGGCGGTCCGCCGCGACCCCCGGGCGACCCGCCGCCAGGCCTCGGCGCGGGCGGTCGAACTGCTGGAGACCGTGGGCATCCCGCAGGCCTCCCGTCGGGTCCACGCCCGCGCCCACGAGCTGTCCGGCGGGATGCGCCAGCGGGTGGCCATCGCGATGGCCGTCGCCTGCCGTCCCAAGCTGCTGTTCGCCGACGAGCCGACCACCGCCCTGGACGTCACCGTGCAGGCCCGCATCCTCGACCTGTTCGACGAGTTGTGCGCGAACTTCGGGATCGGGCTGGTGATGGTCAGCCACGACCTCGGCGTCGTCGGCCGCCACACCGACCACGTCGCCGTGATGTACGCCGGGCGGATCGCCGAACGAGGCCCGGTGCGGGCCGTCTTCGCCCGGCCGAGCATGCACTACACCAGCTCGCTCATGGCCGCGATCCCGCGGCACCGGGCGGCGGAGCAATCTCTGCCCCGTCCCATTCCCGGGCAGCCGCCCAACCTGCTGGCCCCGCCCCCCGGCTGCCGTTTCGGGCCCCGGTGCGGGCACGCCACGGCGCGCTGCCATGACGAGCAGCCGCCGCTGCTCGCGCTCGGCGACGCCCCCGGCCACGAGTACGCCTGCTGGCACCCAGGAAAGGCGAGCCGATGACGGAGCGGAAGCGACCGATCTTCACGCTGGAGAACGGCTCCGTGCGGTACGGCGGCGGCCCCGAAGCCGTCTCGGGAGTCTCCGTGCGGCTCTACCCAGGGGAGATCCTCGGCCTGGTCGGGGAGTCCGGATGCGGGAAGTCCACCACGGCCCGGGCGATGCTCGGCCTGGTCCCGCTGAGCGGCGGCCGGTTGACGCTGCACGGCGCCCCCGTGGGCGTCCACGACCGGCGGCTGCGGGCCTCGGTGCAGGCGATCTTCCAGAACCCGGCCGCGTCGTTCAACCCGAAGCGGTCGCTGCTCGACTCGGTCGCGGAACCGCTGCGGGTTCACGGCAAGGGCACCCCGAGGGAACGGCGCGCGCGGGCGCTGGCCGAGCTCGGCCGGGTCGGCGTCACCGAGCAGATGGCCGGCCGCCGCCCGAGCGAGGTCTCCGGCGGCCAGTGCCAGCGCGCCGCGATCGCCCGGGCCACGATCCTGCGCCCCGAGGTGCTCGTCTGCGACGAGCCGGTCTCCGCCCTGGACGTCTCCATCCAGGCGCAGATCCTGGAGCTTCTGGCCGAGCTGCGCACCGAGCAGGGCCTGGCCATGCTGTTCATCTCCCATGACCTCGGCGTCGTCGCGTCCCTGTGCGACCGGACCGCCGTGATGTACGCCGGGCGGGTGGTCGAGCAGGGCGCGGCGCCGGACATCGCCAACAGTCCCCGCCACCCCTACTCGGTCGCCCTCCAGGACGCCGTGCCCTCACTCGACCTGACCGACGACCTCACCCCCCGGATCCGCACCAGGACTGCGACCGACGACGTGGACGGCCGGCTCCTTCCGGGCTGCCGCTTCGCCGCGCTGTGCCCGTCCGTCACCCCGGCGTGTACGGCCGCTCCTCCCCCGCTGGAGGAACTGTCCCCGAGGCATGAGGTCGCCTGCTACCACCCGTTCGAGCCCGCCGTCCGCTGACATCGGCTTCACCACCCCCCGAGAAAGAAGGCAAGTCAATGCGCGTCCCATATCGGCGTAGCCGCGTGAGCAGGGCGTTCGCCCTCCTCCTCGCGCCCGCGGTGGTCACCATGGCCGCCTGCACGGTGCAGAGCGGCACCACCACCACCTCTCCCGGCGCCTCCGCCACCGAAGCGGCACCGAAGGCCGGGGGAACCCTGACCGTCGCCGCCGGGGCCGACCTGCTCACCCTGGATCCCTCCAAGGGCTCGGCCAACACGATGGCGCTGATCGGCTCGGCGGTCTACGACACGCTGATGACGGTGCCGAAGATCGGCGACCAGCCTCAGCCGAACCTTGCCAAGTCGCTGGTCGAGAGCGCCGACCAGCTGAGCTGGGAGATGACGCTGCCCACGGGCGTCAAGTTCAGCGACGGGACGCCCTTCGACGCCGAGGCGGTGAAGTTCAACCTCGACCGGAACAGGGCCGCAGGCTCGACGGCCGCGGCGCTGCTGTCCTCCGTCGACTCGGTCGAGGTCAAGGACGACATCACCGTCGTCATCAAGGTCAAAAAGCCCTTCAGCAACCTGCCGTACGCGTTCGCCTACGACGGCTCGGGCACCGCCGGATACGTGGCCTCCCCGACGGCGTTGAAGCAGTATGGCGACGACTACACCGCGCACGCGGCCGGCGTCGGGCCGTACAAGCTCCAGTCGTGGTCGCCGGGCAGCCCGGTGGAGCTGGTCCGCAACCCCGACTACTGGAACAAGGACAAGCAGGCCTATCTGGACAAGGTCGTGGTCAAGACCATCGCCGACCCGCAGAGCGCCTACCAGGCGCTGCTCGCGGGGGACGTCGATCTGATGGCGACCACCTCCTCGACGCTGATGAAGACGGCCAAGGCGAACACCCAGGTCGGCTTCGTGCAGGGCGTCGGCGGCGACCAGGACAGCATCATCCTCAACGTGACCAGGCCCCCCTTCGACGACCAGCGGGTACGTCAGGCGGTGTCGAAGGCGCTCAACCGCCAGGAGATCGCCGACCTGACCACAGAGGGCCTGGGCAGGCCCGCCGTCAGCCTCTTCCCCGAGGGCAACCCCTTCCACGGCGCCGAGGCCGACCCGCAGTACGACCTCGCGGGGGCCAAGGAGCTGATCAAGGCGTACGAGACGGAGACCGGCAAGAAGGCATCCTTCACCTACACCTGCAACAACGCCCGTGCGGCCTCCGACGTCATCGTCTCCCAGCTCAAGGCGGCCGGGTTCGACGTGAAGCTGGACGCGCTGGAGAGCTCGGCCTGGCTGGCGCAGTTCTTCGGCAAGAAGTACGCGTCGATCTGCTGGACCATGGCCGGATTCCTCACTCCTGACCTGCTGCCGTACCGGTTCCTGCACTCGGGCGGTGACCTCAACACCGGCGGGTTCAAGGACGCCTCCTTCGACGAGAAGGCCGAGGCCGCGCGCGTCGCCAAGACCCCGGAGGAGCAGAAGAAGCTGTGGAACGAGGCGGACGCCGTCCTGACCAGCGAGCTCCCGTGGGTGTGGACGACCAGCGCGCCGATCGGCTTCATCTGGTCCAAGCGGGTGCACAGCATCGACCTCGACGAGCCTGCCCGGCTGCGCTACAGCGTGCCGAGCTTCCTCAACGCGTGGGTGTCCGGCTGACCTGGACGCCGGACCGAAAGGCGGAACAATCATGGACTGGACGGATCGTGTCGGCGTCGTGACCGGCGCCGCGTCGGGGATCGGCGCCGCCACGGCCCTGCGCTTCGCCTCGCGCGGCATGCACGTGATCGGATTCGACGTCGACGCGGCCGGCCTGGCCGCCACCCGCGAGGCGATCGAGCGGGCGGGGGGCACGGCCACCGCCGAGGTGGTCGACGTCGGCGACGGTGAGGCGGTGCGCCGGGCCGTCGCCGGCATCGGGGCCGCGCACGGCCGCCTGGACGCGGTGGTCAACTGCGCCGTGAACTTCCTGGCCCGGGGCCTGGACGTGACGCAGGCCGACTGGGACCGGGTGCTGCGCGTCAACGTGCAGGGCATCAGCAACGTGGTGCAGGCGGCGCATCCGCTGCTGGCCCGCGCCGAGGGGGGCGCGATCGTCAACACCGCCAGCGTCTCCGCCCACGTCGCCCAGCCCGCGCGGTGGACCTACAACGCCACCAAGGGCGCCATCCTGACGCTGACCAAGTGCATGGCGATGGACCTCGCCCCGGACGGCATCCGGGTCAACGCGGTCAGCCCGGGATGGATCTGGACGCCCGAGGTGAGCCGGGCCGCGCACGGCGACCGGGCCGCCTGGGAACCGGTCTGGGGCCGCTTCCACCTGCTGCGCCGCCTGGGCGAGCCGGACGAGGTGGCCCGCGCCATCGCCTTCCTGTGCTCCTCCGACGCCAGTTTCATCACCGGCGTGGAACTGCCCGTGGACGGCGGCTACCTGGCCATGGGCCCCGAGGGCCTGGGCGAGGACTCCAGCTTCGCCGGATCCGCTCCGGCGACGCGCACCGACAGCGATTCGAGGGACCCGCGTTGAGCACGCACATCGTCATCACCGACACCAACCTGGGCGACGGCTCCATCGAGCGCGGCGTCCTGGTCCCCGCCTTCGAGGTGAGCCACCACGACGCCAGGACCGAGGAGGAGGCTCAAGGATCGCGACGAGCTCGGGGCCGTGGGACTCACCTGCGGTCAACCAGCGCAACATGATGACAAGTCTTCCATGCACGGCCCAGTGCCATC
>NZ_JBEZFH010000035.1:0-43102 GCF_040649355.1 Sphaerisporangium sp. NPDC049002
GCGAAGCTATCCCCGTCATCACCCAGCAGACAGTTATAGATCCGCGCCACACGCGGCGTACCGGTATCGACCGAGGGACGCAACGGAACAAACCCCCCGCCAGCGCCAACCGGGCCGCCACCCAACGTGCTCGCCATACACCCACCCTCCGTGACATCGTCGTCGTGGCCCATCGAGGAAGCTCGATCAGGTCATGAGCCCAGTTGACCGTGGGGTCACCTTGGGAATAAGGGTGTGATCGAGCTGAAGAATGGCAGGGCTTTCACACCCCGTGTGAAAGTGATTGGGCCGTGATGGTTGCGTAGGGGTAGAACGCCGCTCACGAAGCGTTGACCTGCTTACACTTCGACATATGGCCAGCGAGCCCATCCGAGGAGAGATGTATGAGCGAACCGAACATCTTGCTTGACTCGTTACTTGCCGAAGCGAGGATCTCTCATGCTGGACTGGCCGCGCGCATCAACGAGGGCACATCAACCGCCAAACGCCCCACTCGCTACGATCACTCGGCCGTCGCGCGATGGATTAGAGACAAAGCGGTTCCTAGAGGCGACGTGCCCGAGATCATCTGCGAGATCATCGGAGCAAGGGTAGGACGGGCGCTATCCCTCGCTGACATCGGCATGATCCGTAGTGCTGTGAGCGAGGAAGGCCCGGAACTTCCACAGGCAGTTGATCAGGCCATCGCGTTGTGGCGAGGCGATGTCAGTAACCGGGTGTTCTTGTCCAATGCCGCGATGATCGAGGGACCGGCCGCCATCGCACCCGTATTCGAGTGGGAGAACCCCCCACACGAAGTGGACGTGTCCCGTCGAGGGCCGCACCAAGTGAGCATGCAAGACGTCCAGGTCCTCAAGAATGTCCGGACCCGCTACGAGCAGATGTATCGCCGCGTGGGAGGCATACCCGTCCGTCCGCGCGTGGTGGCGTTCCTCAATGCCAGTGTGACCCCGCTCCTCAAGGGCGGGCACGACGATAGGACCGGGCGTGAACTGTTTCGCGCAGCAGGGGGATTGGTGGCCCTCGCGGGGATCTGCGCCTATGACGCCGGCCGACCAGCACTCTCCCAGCGCTACTTCTTTCATGCCCTGCGTATGGCGAAGGCATCGGGCAACCTCGCGTTCGGCGGGTATGTGGTTGCCCTGCTGGCCAATCAGGCGATGTCCCGCGCGAAGCACCGCTACGTGATCCAGTACGCCGAGACGGCGCTACGGGGGGCTCGTGGCCATCTGTCCCCTGCTCTGGTAACCGATCTTCACACGCTCCAGGCGAAGGCCTACGCGCGGATGAAGGACCGGGCTAGTTGTCATGCGCACATGAAGATGTCAGAGACGACGGCTGCACGGATTCGACAGGACGATGAGCCGCCAGAGACGGGATACGTCCAACCCGGCCTGTTGGAGTGTCAGCACGCCGAAGCGCTACGCCGACTCGGCGATCTCCAGGCCGCTCAGGAGTACGCGGAGGAGGCTCTAGTCTCCGCCGATGAGTGTCATCTCCGAGGGCAGGCGCACCGTTTGGCGACGCTTGCTCTTATCCTCGCCGAACGAGGTGACTTGGAGCAGGCAGTTGCCGCCGGAGGGAGAATGCTCGACCGCGCCGTGGGGATGGAATCAGGAGTCATGGCCGATCGTGTGGTGACGGTAGCCGACGCGCTACGGCCCTACGACGGCCGGGTTGTCCGGGAGTTTCTCACGCGCGTGGAGCAGCAGGCCGCTATTCCCTTGTAGCGTGGGGGTCGAGATCAGACGCCAAGCTGGGAGTGCGCCGCATGCGTTGGAAGGTCAACTCAGAAGAGCCGCTCTACACCGACCAGTGGCTGGACATCCGGTTGGCCGCCGTCGAACTCCCAGACGGCAGGCACCTTGACCATCGTCTTATCCGCACCGCCCCCGGAGCCGGAGCGGTGGTAACCGACGATCAGCACCGCGTGCTGATGATCTGGCGACATCGGTTCATCACCGACACGTGGGGGTGGGAAATTCCCATCGGCAAGATCGACCCAGGCGAGGAGCCGATGGCCGCAGCCGCCCGCGAAGTCGAGGAAGAGACCGGGTGGCGGCCCGGACCGCTCCGCCCGCTGCTCTACACCCAGCCCACCAATGGCATTTCTGACTCCGAGCACCACATCTTTCGCGCGGACAGCGCCACCCATCTTGGTCCGCCCACCGAGGGATGGGAGTCCGAGCGCATCGAGTGGGTTCCGCTCACAGACATACGGCGATTGATCGACAAGCGCGACATCGTCAGCGGGACGACTCTCGCCGCGCTGCTCTACATCCTCACCGAGGCATAGAGTCAGCATCCAAAGACCAAAGCAAGGCGCCTCCGGCGGGGGAATCCGGCTCCGGGGCAGCGACCCGCGTTGCCGAAAGACCGTAGCGGGTTGCTGTGGAAGCCCGTCCGTCCCTTCTGCCGTCACCCGGGCAAAGCCAAGCAGACCAGGGGGCAGGGGCACAGGTCGGTCAGACAGTAGGGTGCTCCACCTGTACCCCTGCCCCCTGGCCCGCTTCCCTGACGGGCGGGATGACGGCATACGGGACGGCCAGGCAGACGGGGCACTGTAGGTGAACAGCAACCCCACCGTGACCAGGTGTTCTGTAACAGAAGAGGTACATTTCCAAGACTTACTAGCGAGCTGCTGGGGAACGCGATCTCCTACGGCGCTCCTCCGATCAGGCTCTCGATGTGGGCTACGGCGGGTGATCTCTACATTAGGGTCACCGATCACGGTCCAGGAGAGCCCCGGTGCCTCGACCTCGGCCTCGACGCCGTCCATGGCCGTGGACTGGTGATCGTCGCTAGCCTCGCCTGTGACTGGGGTGTCAAACCAACCTCGGACGGGCTCGGCAAGACGGTATGGGCACGTTGGAACGCCGTGTCCGGGAACGCGAGATCCAGTGGCGTTAAGGAGGCTCCTGTGGTCCCGTGCCAGCGCAATGATCAGGGACCGGCGGCTTCGATCGGTCTGAGTCTTGATGATTTACCTCAGGCCAACGTAGCCACCGAGACCGATTGATTGACGCGCAACCGCTCTCCGCATCGACAGCCGTGGCCTGCCCGCGGCGGGGGACGTGTCGACGCCTTGCCGCCTTGGGGGCCACGGTTGGGTGGGTGGCACTGGGTACCCACGACACTGGGTGCCGGGTGGGCGATGGAGGTTGTGAGTCCATGCCGTGCCCGATCTTGCTGTGTGGCCTGTCGGGCACGGCTGATCACGCTGAGCGTCGAAGACGGGGCGGTTAAGTGAGCTGGGGTGGGAGGTCGCGGGTGTGGAGGACTCTGAGGGAGGTGACGGCGCGGGTGAGGACGACGTAGAGGCGGGCGAGGCCGCGGTCCTCGGCGGCGACGATGTCCGCCGGTTCCGCGACGACCACGTGGTCGTACTCCAGGCCCTTGGCCAGCGACGCGGGGATGACCGAGACCCGCTGCTCGGGGGAGGAATCGGGCCCGAGCACGTCGTGTGGGATGCCCGCCGTCGCCAGGGCGGATGCGATCACTCCGATGGAGGCGTCGGCGGCGATCACGCCGATGGAGCCCTCGTGCGCGATCGCCTCGGCCACGGCCTCCGTGACGGCCGCGGACAGGTCGGTCGCGCGCCGTACGGACAGCGAGCCGGCGCCCGGCCGCAGGGACCGGGGGGCGGCCAGGGTGGGGGCCACCGAGGGGAGCAGGCGGGCGGCGAAGTCGAGCACCTCGCGCGGGACGCGGAAGCCCAGCGTCAGCTCGGTGACCGCGCCCTCGGTGAAGCCGAGATGTTCGAGCACTTCCACCCACGACCGGGCCGACCACGGGGTGGTGCCCTGGGCCAGGTCGCCGAGGACGGTCGCCGAGCCGGTACGGCAGCGCCGTCCGAGCGCGCGCAGCTGCATGGCGGACAGGTCCTGCGCCTCGTCCACGACCACATGCCCGAGCGTGGGGGTGCGCTCGACGCAGTCGGCCAGCTCGTCCAGCAGCGCGGCGTCCGCGGCGGACCACTTGGCGGACTTCCACGACCGGGGAGGCTTGGCCCAGAGCAGGGTCTGCTGCTCCTCGGGGGTCAGATCGTCCTTGGCGGCGCGGGCGAGGAAGTCGGCGTCGGACAGGAGCCGGAACAGCACCTGCTGAGGGGGCACGCGCGGCCACACCTGGTCGACGAGCTGCTTGACGGGCTTGGACCTGGCGACCGCGTCCTGCACGCGGTCGTCGGGGGAGTCGCCGCGCTGTTCCATGCGGACGAGGATCGCGTGGGCCAGCCGCTGGGCGAGCGCCGCGCGGCCGGGGCCGTACCGGGTGGTGCCGCGCAGGGAGGCGACGATCTCGCGGACCTCGTGGTCGGGGACGCGGAAGCGGTTCACGCCGCGGGTGATCAGCAGACCCTCCTCGGGCTTGCTGATGTGCATCCACAGGGCCCTGTGGAGGACCGGCGCCAGCCGGGCGTCGCCCTTGACCGTGGCGACGGCGGCGTCCTCGGGGGCCGAGTGGTCGCCGACGATGCCCGCGACGGTGGTCTGGTCGACCTTGACCTCGCCGAGGGCCGGCAGCACCGAGGAGATGTAGGACAGGAACGCGCGGTTCGGTCCGACGATCATCACGCCCGACCGCGCCAGCTTCTCGCGGTGGGTGAAGAGCAGGTAGGCGGCCCGGTGCAGGCCGACGGCGGTCTTCCCCGTGCCGGGGGCGCCCTGGACGCAGACGGTCTGGCCGAGGTCCGCGCGCACGATCTCGTCCTGGTCGGGCTGGATCGTGGCGACGATGTCGCGCATGGGGCCGGTGCGGGGCCGCTCGATCTCCTCGGTGAGGATCCTCGACTCCTGGATGGGCGCCGTGCCCTGGTCGAGCGGCTCGTCTTCGTACGCGGTGAGCTCGCCGCCGTGGAACCCGAAACGCCGGCGACGCCGCACGCTCATCGGGTCGGACGGGCGCGCCTGGTAGAACGCCCGGGACACCGGGGCGCGCCAGTCGATCACCAGGGGACGGCTGTTGTCGTCGTGTACGTGCCGGCGTCCGACGTGGATGGTGACGGGGAGATCGTCGTCGCCGGTCCTGTCGAGCCGGCCGAAGAACAGCGGGGTGTCGGCGTGGTCGGCGAGCGCCGCCACACGCTGGTCGAGCAGGCCCTGCAGCACCTGTTGCGAGACCCAGTCACCTGCCGCGTCGGCCGACAGCGACTGGGCGTGCTCGCGCATCGCGCGGAGCGCGGAGCGGGACGCGGCCAGGTGGGCGCGCTCGGCCTGGAGGACCTGGGAAGGGTCGGCGGGGTCTTCGGAAGGGACGCCTGAGGGGCTTTCCGTGAGGTGAGAGGGGTCGTTCTCCGGCGTGCCGGGGTCCTCTCCGGATATGTCAGGGGCCAATTGATGTCCGGGCATGCTGAAGGACTCCTCGGGGGACGGGGGCGGTGGACAAAGGCAGCGAACCAGCAAGCCTATATGCTGACGCCACGTCCGTCGGCTCGTCCCTATGTCGCGTGTCCCCAGATGGACGTACGACGTATTGCTTGTCCGGAGTTTGCCGACTCTTGGCCTTTGGGTACAGCCGTCAGGGTGACGACGCGTACCCAGTTGGCGGTCTCTCCGGTAATTCCCGCCATGGCCAATCTGCTTCTCGGCGGGCTGTGGACGTTGTCGGTCTTCGCGGGGTGGGGGTTCGCCGCGTTCTGCGGGAACGGGGAGCCGTTCGACTCGTGCATGGACCGGTTGACGGTGGTGTCCACGCTCTCGGGGGTGTTCGCGCTCGTGGCCGCGAGCGGCACGGTGGGCGGCCTATTACCACCGATAATGCGTAGATATCCGGAAAAGTCTTTGGTGCTTGTGGGGATCGCGACGGCTTCCTGGCTAATCGCGCTGGGTGTGCTTTACGTCGGCGGGTTAGTCGGTCGGTGATCTGACGAACACGTTGCGTTAGCGTATACCAAAATCGCGAAAAACCAGGACAGCCCTTGTGATTTAGTTAGATCATCGGGTATGTCGCAGTTGGCGCCGTGGGAGCCAATAGGCGAGGGGGTGATGCGGTTGTACAGGACCGACGGTATTTCGTGGACCTGAATGCCTGTCCCCTGGGCGAAGCTTTTCCTGGGACAGGTTTGGGGGGACCGGCGGCGTGCCGCTCAGCGAAACGAGTCACTCGCTGGCGAGCACGTCGTCCGCGTCGATGATTTGGTACGCATAACCCTGTTCGGCGAGAAAACGTTGCCGGTGCGCCGCGAAATCCTGGTCGATCGTGTCTCTGCTGACGACCGAATAGAATCGCGCTCCGCCGCCGTCCGCCTTCGGGCGGAGCACCCGCCCGAGCCTCTGCGCCTCTTCCTGCCGCGAGCCGAAGGTCCCCGACACCTGGATCGCCACTGAGGCCTCCGGCAGGTCGATGGAGAAGTTCGCCACCTTGGAGACCACCAGCACCTGGATCTCCTTGTCGCGGAAGGCCTGGAACAGCCGCTCGCGCTCCTTGATCCGCGTCTCGCCCTTGATGACGGGCGCGTTGAGGTGCTCGGCCAGCTCGTCGAGCTGGTCGATGTACTGCCCGATGACCAGCACCTGCTCGCCCGCGTGCCGCCTGACCAGCGTCTCGGTCACCCGGGTCTTGGAGGGGGTCGTCGCGCAGAAGCGGTAGCGCTCCTCAGACTCGGCCATCGCGTACGCGAGCCGCTCCTGGTCGGTGAGGGTGACCCGGACCTCGACGCAGTCGGCGGGCGCGATCCAGCCCTGGTTCTCCATCTCCTTCCACGGCGCGTCGTACCGTTTCGGGCCGATGAGGGAGAAGACGTCGCCCTCGCGGCCGTCCTCGCGTACGAGCGTCGCGGTGAGCCCGACCCGCCGCCTGGCCTGGAGGTCGGCGGTCATGCGGAAGATCGGCGCGGGCAGCAGGTGGACCTCGTCGTAGATCACGAGCCCCCAGTCGCGGGCGTCGAAGAGCTCCAGGTGCCGGTAGACGCCCTGCCGCCGGGTCGTCATCACCTGGTAGGTGGCGATCGTGACCGGGCGGATCTCCTTCTTGGTGCCGGTGTACTCGCCGATCTCGTCCTCGGTGAGGGAGGTGCGCTTCAGCAACTCCTGCTTCCACTGGTGGGCGGAGACCGTGTTGGTGACCAGGATGAGCGTCGTCGCCTTCGCGTGCGCCATCGCCGCCGCGCCCACGATCGTCTTGCCGGCGCCGCAGGGCAGCACCACCACACCTGACCCGCCGTGCCAGAACGAGTCGGCCGCCTCGCGCTGGTAGGGCCGCAGCTTCCAGGTGTCCTCGGCCAGCGTGATCGGGTGGTGCTCGCCGTCGACGTACCCCGCGAGGTCCTCGGCGGGCCAGCCGAGCTTCAGCAGAGCCTGCTTGATGTTGCCGCGCTCGCTCGGGTGTACGGCCACCGTGTCGTCGCCGATGCGCTCGCCCAGCATCGGCTGGATCTTCCTGGCCCTGAGCACCTCCTCAAGGACGGCCTTGTCCGTGCTGGTCAGCGTCAGCCCGTGGTGCTCGCTCTTCTGCAGCCTGAGCCTGCCGTACCTGGACATCGTCTCGGCGATGTCCACGAGCAGCGCGTGGGGCACGGGATAGCGGCTGAAGCTGATCAGCGCGTCGATGACCTGCTCGGCGTCGTGCCCGGCGGCCCTGGCGTTCCACAGCGCGAGTGGGGTCACCCGGTAGGTGTGGACGTGCTCGGGAGCGCGCTCCAGCTCGGCGAAGGGCGCGATCGCCTTGCGGCAGTCGTCGGCCCTGGCGTGCTCCACCTCCAGCAGCAGCGTCTTGTCCGACTGAACGATCAGCGGGCCATCAGACACGATCTCTTCTCCCGTTCGCATACGGCCACCGTGCTGGCGGTCCCGTCCGCTTATCCAACAAGAGAACGAGCCGGATCAGTCCCGTTTTCCCGCGGCTTGCCGCCGCGACCTGCTCCTTTACGAGGCGGCGCTGAGGACGACGACGGCCACGATCCCGAGGACGAGCAGGCCGATGTTGATCCCGATGCTGATCCAGGTCCATTTGAGCATGCCTCTGGCACGGGCGGGATCGGACTCCACTTTGCTGAGCGCGATGCCGGCGATGACGGCCCCGGCGATGCCGCCCAGCGAGACGTAGCAGCTCAGCACCAGCACGAGGCTGACGACGAGGGCGACGATCGCGTGGCTGCGCGGGCCGTCGCTCGCGGGCCTCGGCGGGTACCCGTAACCGGGCTGCCCGTACCCCGCCTGACCGTAGCCGGGCTGCCCGTATCCAGGCTGGCCGTATGCGGGCGGCCCGTATCCCGGCTGGCCGTAACCAGGTTGGTCGTACCCGGGCTGGCCGTAGGCGGGTTGCCCGTAGGCCTGCTGGTCGTACCCGGGCTGGCCATAGGCCGGTTGGCCGTACCCCTGGTCGTAGCCCGGCTGGTCGTATGCCGGCTGGTCGTATGGAGGCTGGGCGGGCGCGTCGTAGGGCTGCTGGTCGTAGGAGGGTTGGGCCGGTGCGTCGTAGGGTGAACCGTACTGGTCGTATCCAGGCTGCCCGTACGGCTGGTCACGGGGCGGCTGGTCGCCGTACGGCGTATTGCGGGCGGGGCCGGCGTAGGCATCGCCGTGCGCCGGCTGGGCGCCGTAGGCGTCGTGCCCTCCTTGCGATCCGTAGGGACTTTGCCAGTCCTTGGGATTGTGGCCGGAGGACTCGGGAGGGCCGCTGCTCACGATCGTCTCACTTCTGTGGCTTTCCAGGCGGATCAACACTTACCACGTCGCGGACGGCCGCCGCGCCGCTTATCGGTCGAACTGGGACCGCAGCACCTTCCTGTCGAGCTTCATCACGCTGGTCAGCGGGATCGTGTCCACGAAGTGCAGCTCGCGGGGATACCTCACCCGGCCGACCCGTTCCCTGGCCCACTCCATCAGGCTCTCGGCCGTGGCCGCGCCCCCCGGGTTCAGCTGGACGAAGGCGACGACCTCCTCGCCGAGCCTCGGGTCGGGACGGCCCACCACCCCCGACATCGCGACGTCGGGGTGCCTGTTCAGCGCGTCCTCGACGTCGCGCGGGAAGACGTTGAAGCCGCCCCTGATGATGAGGTCCTTCTTGCGGTCGACGACGTAGAGGTAGCCGTCGTCGTCGGTGCACCCGATGTCTCCGGTGCGCAGCTCGCCGTCCAACAGGGCGTGCCCGCTCTCGTCAGGAGACCGCCAGTAGCCCCGCATGATCGCGTCTCCCCGGACGCAGATCTCGCCGATGTCCCCGGGCTCCACCGGCTCGCCGTCCTCGTCCCTGATCGTGATCGTGTATCCGGGCAGGGGCAGCCCGGCGCTCCCGGTCTTCCTGCGGTCCAGCGGGTTGAACGTGGTCACCGCGCTCGTCTCCGTCAGGCCGTACCCCTCGATGATCCGCACGCCGGGCACCCGCCGCTCGAAGCCGGTGAGCACCTCGCGCCCAAGCGGCGCCGCGCCGCACGTCAGATACTGCAGGTCGGGTAGCGGGGTGGCCTCAAGCGGCTCCGTCAGCAGCTCCTGGAGCATGGTCGGCACCACCGCGCCGTACTGCACGCGGTGCCCGGCGGCGAGCCGCAGGAACGCCTTCGGGTCGAACCACCGCATGAGCACCGTGTGCGGGGGCTCGGGAGCGTGCATCGCGGCGATCGTGATGATCAGGCCGTACGAGTGCGAGAGCGGCACCGGGACGATGGCCCGGTCGACACCGGGACGGTGGGTGAGGTCGTGCGCGGCCTTGGAGACGTGCCACAGGCCCCCGTGGCTGAGCATGACGCCCTTGGCGCGGCCCGTCGTGCCGCCGGTGTACATCAGGGCGGCGAGGTCGTCCTCGTCCCGGCCCGCGGCCCCCGCCTCGGGCGCCTCCTCCAGCTCCGCGAAGCCGCTGACGCGCTGTGTCCCACCCTGCGGGGCGCCTTCGGGGATCTCGCCGGCCACGACCACCGCGACGTCGAGGCCGTCCGTCGCCGTCAGCGCGGCGGGGAGTAACTCGGCGGAGACGATGAGGGCGCGCGGCTCGCTGTCGGTGATGATGTGCCGCAGCTCCTCGGCCGCGACCAGGAACAGGACGGGGGTCACCACCGCGCCCGCCGCCCACAACGCCTGGTAGGCGATCTGGACCTCGGGGCAGTTCACCATCATCACGACGACGCGGTCACCAGGCTCCACGCCGAGCGCCTTCAGCCCGCCGGTGACATGCCTCGTGCGCTGCGCCAGATCGTGGCCGCGGTGCCAGGACCCCTCGAAGTGGAGCGCGTCGAAGTCTCCGAGCTTGTTCCACGACTCCTCCGCCAACCGGCCAAGCGTCCGCTCCGTGCCCATCATGCTCACCTTCTCCCACAGGGATTCACGCCCTCGCACGCCAACCTGATGCGGCATATGAGGGCCGTCAACCCTTATGGTGGCGGGAGTCCGGTCAGTTGACGTCCGCGACGCCGGTGATGCGGTGGAGCGCGAAGCGGTGTATAGCGGCGCGGGTCTCGTCGTAGGCGGTGAGATAGCCGCCCTCCATGCGGGCGGGCTCAAGGATGCGGCTGGTGGCGTGGCCCTGCGAGTCGAGGTAGCCGATCCAGACGCGAGACCCCTGCCGGATGGCGTCCTGCAGCGCCACGATCGTGCTCGTCGAGGGCGAGCGCGGCACCTGCCCGTCGGGCGCCGCGACCGGATGACGGCGCGCCAGGTGGGCCTCGTCCCCGGCCCTGATGGCCCGTACGGCCGCCGCCACCAGATCGGCGTCCGGACCGGACGAGCTGATCGCCGGCCGTACGGTGGGAGGCCGTTCGGTACGCCGCGCGTCGGCCCGGGTCACCACGACGTCGCCATCGGACGACTCGGCCACGGGGGAGTAGCCGATGGCGCGCAGCGAGTCGACCACCAGCGCGCGGGAGCTCCGTGAGGCCACGACGGTGGGCGCGAGCCGCCGCAGGCGTAGCGGGACCGCCCGCTTGTCGGCCATGACCTCGTCGAGCACGGAAGGGTCGTCGCAGCGCACGTAGGCGCTGGCGGTGCCCACCCGGAGGCGGCCGTGCCTGCGGGCCACGTCGGTCACCAGGTAACGCAGCGGCTGGGGGACCGAGGTGGTCGAGTGCTTCTCCAGCATGGCGACCAGCTCGTCGGCGCTGGATCCGGCGTCCAGCGCACGCCTGATCGAGCCGTCGCCGAACCGGTAGACGGTCGCGCCGCCCTTGGACTCGATGTCGGCGGCGAGCGACAGCCAGCGTCCGAGCTCGCTGGTCAGCGGGCCGGGGGCGACGGCGGTGAGGTCGGCCTGGAGCACCACGTGGTCGACGGGCTCGGGCAGCAGCGGCGCCAGCAGCTCGGCGGGGGTGGCCGGCGCGAGGGCCCTCGCCCTGGTGGAGCTCTTGGCGGCCTCCGCCTCGCGGGCCGCCCCGGGGAGCAGTCCGCGGCCGAAGACCGACATGGCGCCGAGCCCGGTGAGGCCGAGCTGCTCGGCCTCGCGCAGCGTGTAGCCGACCAACTGGTCGCGGTAGGTGCCGCGGCGGCGGGGCTGCTCGAAGGCCAGCCGCTCGCGCACCGACTCCGCGGACGGGGCCAGGCCGGGGCCCGCCGAGGCCAGCACGCGCAGCGTCCGCAGGCGGACCTCGGGCGCGGCCGGACGACGCAGCTCGGGATGCAGGACGTTCATCAGGCGGTCGCGGTCGTCCCGCTCGCCGACGAGGCCGGGCACGCGGTCGCTGGTCAGCCAGGCCGCCGCGAGCGCCTCCCAGCGGTCCTCGGTGGCCTTGACGCGCCAGCCGTCGTAGGCCGTGGTGGGAAGCCACTCGCCGTCCACGGGCGCGCTCGACGCGATGAGACCCGCGGCGTGGACCACCTCGACGACCAGGGCGGTGGTCCACTCGGGCAGGTCGAGGAGCTGCGCGGCCTTCTTCCAGTCGCGCACCGACAGCCCGCCGGCGCGCAGGGTGCCCGGAGGGTCGACGCTCCAGTGCTCGCAAAGCTCCTCGACCGTGCGGACGAAGGTGAACGCCTGCCCCGCGGCCGTACGGTCGGCCAGGGCCTGGTCGCGCGCGGCCCCGTCGAGCGGCGGCGCTTCGGGACGCAGGTCGCGATGCACCCGGCCGCCCCGCAGGGCCAGCGCCACCTCGCGGGGCAGCACGACGCTCTCGTCGCCCGTGGCGGCCAGCAGGCCACGGGCGAGCAACTGCTCGATGGGCGACTGGGCGGTGGCCACGCTCACCTCGCGCCGGGCGTTGGGGAGGCGGCCGGTGGGCGGGCCCCAGGCCAGCTCCTCAAGGGCGGCCCGCGCCTGGGGGGCGACGTCCTCCAGCAGGCGTTCGACGACGCCTTCCCCGGCCAGCAGGGCGGCGAGGCGCTCGGGCACCGCCTCCCCCCGGACGGCCCGACCGCCTTGGACGGCCCGCCCGCCCCGGACGGCCCGGATCAGCTCCTCCACGCGCTCGGACGGGTGGTGCCGGAAGGCCTCGGCGGCCGGCGGTCCGAGCCCGGCGGGCGTCTCGGACACGTCGCGGACGCCGGGGGCGAGCCGCAGCCCGCTTTCGGGGCCGTACACCAGCGCCATCATCTGGAGCAGGTCGATCGCCTCGCGCAGCGGCTCGTCGAGGCGCGCGGCGTCCTCGGGGGAAACGGACCTGGCCACGGTGTCGCGGAGATCCTTGTAAGCCTGCCCCGGCCCCTCCTCGCTGGTCGTGACGAGGAGCGTCTCGACCACCGCGAGGGCGAAGCGGTTGAGCCGGTCGAGCGCCCTGCCGGTCGCCGAGGGGCTGGTGGCCCGGATCACGAGACCTTCGAGGTGCGCGGGAACGGGGGTGATGAGCTCGGGGCGGGCGGCCACCAGGGCGCGCAGCCGGTCGTCGGCCAGGCCGCGCAGCCACTCAGCGAACTCGGTGTTCATCACGCTCCACCGAACCCCCTGTCCACCGTTCGCCGCATGCGCGTCCCACGCCGTGGAACCGTCCCCTCCATCGTAGGAGCCCACGGGCCATCGCACGCCAGTTGCCCGATCACCGGCACTTCCGTCATTCCACCGGAAACGGGTAGCGTCACCGGCCGGCGGATAGCCATTTCGCCGAAAGGGCGCGCGGGCCGGTGGGCTGGGGCAGTATGGCGAGCGTGATCGAGCGCGCCGACCAGCTCGTCCTGGAGTACGTGAGCAAGGTGGCGGACGCCGCCCACGGCGTGCTGCGCACCGACCAGCGCCTCGATTTCGTCGGGCGGCTCCGCACCCGCATCGAGGAGGAGCGTCGCGGCAGCGCCGATCTCGCGACCGTCCGCAAGGTGATCGCCCGGTTCGGCGATCCGGGGGTGCTGCTCCAGCGGGAGATCCAGCGGCTGGCCGCAGGCGAGCAGGAGGCCGCGCGCCGTTCCCGCGAGTCCCCCGCGCCCGGCTCCCCGTCCTCTCCGGCCCTCCGCGCGTCACGTCCGGCGCCTGGCTCCGCGTCCTCAGCGTCCTCTCCGTCCTCCGCGTCTTCCGCGTCCTCTCCGGCTTTCCGCGCGTCGCGTCCGGCTGAGAACGGCTCGGCCGGGGGCCCGCCCGCCGTCCGTCCAAAGGCGGCGGACGACTTCGGCGACTCGGCCACGGAGGTCTTCCCCGCCGTGGCCGACGACGCGACCGCGGTCATCCCGGCCCAGCCGCCACGGCCGCCCAGGCCCGCAAGGCCCGCAGGGCCCGCAAGGCCCGCGAGGCCGGTGCCGCGCGGCGCCGTTCCCGCGCCCCGCGGGGGTTCCTTCGGCCCCCCTCCCGATGCCGTACGGACCCCGCTGGCGGCACGCCTGCGCGGCCGGGTGAACGCCACTTCCAGCGACGGGCGTGACATCGGCACCATCCTGCGCAACGACCGCCGCGAGGTGATCGGGATGGCCCTGCTCATCCTCGCCGGCCTGCTGATCCCGTTCCCCCTGCCGTACGTGGCGATCTTCCCGTTCCCGGTGCTGGTGTGGGCGGCGGGCGCGCTGACGGTGCTGGCGAGCGAGGGCTGGATCTTCAAGGACCGCCTGACCGGGCTGGTGGCGCCGGTCGCCGCCTATCTGGCCGGAGGCCTGCTGCTCGGCGCCCTGCGGTCATCCGAGGAGCCCACCGTGGGGCTTCAGGCGTTCGTCGACTCGTTCTGGCACGTCAGCGGGCTGATGTTCATGCTCGGAGCGGTGGGCGGGGTGATGTGGCTGGCCTACCGCCTGCTCAACCCGCCACCTCCGCCACCCCGGCGGCAGCCGCTCGGGACGGTGCGCTGAGCAGGCCCGTCGACAACCGCACCCAGGACGCCACGAACCTGTCGCGCTCGGCCCGGCCAGGAGGCTCCCCGACGGTCTCCTGGAACAGCTGGTAGTGGACCACCGCTCCGCCCAGCACCGCGCCGATGGCGGCCCAGTCGAGATCGGCTCCGGCGTACTCCGGCTGCGCGCGGAACCAGGTCGTGACCGCGTCGAACATGGGTTGGAGCAGTCCCTCGCGGACGGTGGCGACCAGCTCGGGGAACTGGCTCAGGTCGCGGAAGAAGACCCGGGTCAGCTCGCTCTCCTCGTGGGCCTTCGCGAGACCCGCCCTGCACAGGCGGGCGAGACGCTCCTCGACGGGGACCGACGCGCCGATGGCGTTCAGCTCGTCCAGTTCCTCGGCGATCTGCGCGCGTGTGCGGGTCGCGTGCTCGTTCATCGCGGCGGCGAGGACCTCGTACTTGGACTTGAAGTGCCGGTAGAGCCCGCCCGCTCCCGGCGACAGCCCGGCGGCGGCCTCGATCTCGGCGACCGAGGTGGCCGAATAGCCCCGTTCGGCGAACAGTCTCAGGGACTCGCCGATGATCCGTTCGCGCGTCGATCTCGTCATGAACGCCCGCTTTCCGGCGCGGGGACGCGCGTCGATAAGTAAGCCCTTTCTCGCCGCCAAGGGTGCCATAACCGGCAGGAGTACGCGTGACCCTCCGGGGTTTGGCATCCTTCAAGGGTGTATTCGGTAGGTTTTGATCTTGATCTGACGCTCGCGGACACCCGGGCGGGGATCGCGGCGGTCTACGACGAGGTGGCGCGCCGCCTCGGCGTGGAGATCGACAGTGCCGTCGTGATCGGCCGGCTCGGCCCGCCTCTGGAGCATGAGCTGACCTACTGGCTTCCACCCGAGGAGATCCCGGGCGCCGCCGCCCTCTACCGCTCCCTCTATCCCGGCACCGCCGTCCCGATGACCACGCTCATGGCCGGAGCGATGGAGGCCGTGGCCGAGGTGCGCCGCCACGGCGGGCGGGTGATCGTCGTCACCGGCAAGCACGGTGACACGGCCCGCCAGACCGTCGAGTTCCTCGGCCTGGACGTCGACGAGGTCGTCGGTTCGGTGTTCGGGGCGGCGAAGGGCGCCGCCATCGCGAACTTCGGGGCGGCCGTCTACGTTGGAGATCACGTGGGCGATATCGAGGCCGCGAGGGCCGGGCGCGCGGTGAGCGTCACCGTGGCGACCGGTCCGTACACCGAGGAGGCTCTGCGCGATCACGGAGCCGACTTCGTCCTGCCGGATCTGACGGGGTTCGCAGGGTGGTACGAAGCTTGGCGCGTCTAGGAAATCGGGCCGTTTCGACGGTCATGTGATGCCCCGGGTGGGCATAACCTCTATCCATTACCATTCATGACAGTCTGAACGAGGTCACCCCTGTGCCTACTGGCAAGGTCAAGTGGTACGACGCTGACAAGGGCTTCGGTTTCCTCACCCGCGACGACGGCGGTGAGGTCTTCGTGCACTCCTCAGCGCTTCCCAAGGGCGTGGAGGCGCTCAAGCCAGGTCAGAAGGTCGAGTTCGGTGTGGCCGAAGGCCGCCGTGGCCAGCAGGCGCTTTCTGTGCACGTGCTGGAGCAGCCGCCGACGCTCGCCAAGACGGTGAAGCCGAAGGGCAAGCGCAAGAAGCCCGACGAGCTGGTCGTCATCGTCGAGGACCTGATCAAGCTGCTTGACGACGTCTCCAACTCCTACCAGCGGGGCAAGCACCCGGATGCCGCCCACGCGAAGAAGATCGCGACCGTGCTGAGAGCCGTCGCCGACGACATAGACGCCTGACCGCCCCTCCCCGGGTCCTTTCCCGGAGCCCCCTTCCCCGAAGCCCTGCCGGGCCGCCATACGGCTTGTCCCGGCCGGTGGAGAGCCGGGCTCCGGGATCAGCCGTGCGGGTTGGTCAGAGGCTTGGTCGAGTCCGGCCGGGGCCTCGCGGCCTCGGGCCTGAGGCGTTCGGTGTACGAGGAGTCCTCGCGGGGCGTGGTGCCCTCGCGGTGCGGGCTGTCCGCGCGCTGCGGGGAGTTCTCGCGGTACGGGCCGTCCTCGCGCGGTACGGGCGTCCTGTGGACGTCGGTGAACGGCTTCGGCGCGGCCGTGCCCGACGGCCCGGCGGACGACCACGAAGCGGGCCGCGCCGAGGCGGACGGTTCAGAGGCGGAGGGTCCCCAGGCGGAGGGTCCTGAGGCGGACGGCCCCGAGGCGGAGGGTCCTGAGGCGGACGGCCCCGAGGCAGACGGTCCTTTGGCCGACGGCCCCGAGGTCCGCGCGGCGCGGATGCGTTCGGAGCGGGCGCGCAGCCGGCGGTGGCGGGCGACGAGAAGCCAGGCCAGCGCGGCGACGAGCCCCACCGCGACCACGGCCAGCCCGATCGGCCCCGCGGAGCGGCCGTTCAGCAGGGACAGCAGCAGTCCGGCGAGGCCACCGCCCACCCAGGCGATCTGCAGCAGCGCCTCCACAACGCCGAAGGTCGAGGAGCGCACCTCCTCGCCGATCTCCCGCTGGACGATCGCGTCCAGCGCCAGCTTGCCGACCTCCTGCGCGAACCCCGCGACCAGGGCGACCACGACGGCCGTCCACAGCGAGAAGAAGAACGCGCTGACCGTCGCGGTCGCCGTGGCGAGCGCCAGCGAGACCAGCACGATGACCTGCGGGGAGTGGCCCCGTACCCACGAGGCGACCACCGCTCCGATCAGGCCGCCCGCTCCGGCGCCGCCCGCGAGGATCGCGATCACGATCTGCTCGGGGATGCCGCTGCCGCGAAGGTGCCCGTCCTGCACGAGGAAGAGCAGGAAGAACACCAGGAACCCCGACAGCAGCCGGATCGCGGCGTTCGCCCGCATGGCCTCGGCGACCACCGGGCCCACGTTCAGAAGGGTGCGCCAGCGAGGCCTCGCATCGTCCGCTTCCCCGTCGTCGTCGAAGTCCAGGTCGGGCGCGTCGACGTGGCGCGGCAGCCGTACGGCGACCACGCCCGCCGACAGGAAGATCACCATGGTGCCGCGCAGCACCCAGTCGGCCCCCAGCCACGCGGTCAGGCCGACGGCGACCGGGGCGGCCAGCCCCGCGGACACCAGCGAAAAGAGTGCCACCCGGGCGTTCGCGGTCACCAGCGTGATGTCGGCGGGCAGGACGCTCGGCATGGTCGCCGCCCGCGAGACGTTGTACGCCTTCGACAGCACGAGCACGGCCAGGGCGGCCGGGAAGAGCGTGAGCCCGTCGGCCGGGCCGATCGCCGCCGCCATGGCCCAGCAGAGCAGCCCCCGAGCGAACAGGGTGCCCGCCATGATGTAGCGGCGTCCCGACCGGAACCGGTCGAGCACCGGCCCGACGAAGGGGGCCACGACGGTGAAGGGCACCATCGTGATCAGCAGGTAGAGGGCCACCTGGCCGCGCGCCTGGTCCACCGGCAGGCCGAAGAGCAGGGTGCCCGCCAGGCTGACGGTGATGAGCGCGTCCCCGGCGCCGTGGGCGGCCGTCAGCTCGATGAGGCGGCCGAGACCGGTGCGGTCGGCGCCCTGCGCGTGGGTGAGTTTGCGGCTGGCGTGGCCGATGCCCCGGCCCGCGCGTACCGTCCCCCTCGCGGCCGTGCGCCCGGCGCCGGCCGTCCTCTTCGCGGCCGTACGGCCGACGCGGACCGTGCCGCGGCTCGCGGCGGCGGCGGCCTTGCCGGCACGCGACAGCGAATGCCGGGCTCTGTCCCAGGCGCCCGCCATCACGCGCGCGCGGGCGGGTCACCGGAACCGGTGGCCAGGCGTCCCACGCTTCCTCCCTCGATGCCCTCGATCATGTTCGTTCTTGGTGATGGATCTCCAGAATCCCGTGCGGGGCTTTGGTTTACAGTCTTACCCGACCCATACGAGTGATGTCCGCTCGTAGCATGGGTGAGAATTGACGTGTGAGCCGCACTCGTTCCCGCACCTTTGCCGTCGACCAGGCCTGCGCCGCCGCTGTGGAGCCGGCCCGGGCCGCCGCCGAGGAGATCGCCCGACCCGGCGAGGTGGGCGAGCATCTCGGCTTCGAGAGCGAGGCCGAGCGGGTCGTCACGCACTACTTCGCCTGTCTCGACCGCGCCTACCGAGGGTGGCGCTGGGCCATCACCGTGACCCGCGCCTCCCGGGCCCGCAACGTCACCGTGAGCGAGACCGTGCTGCTGCCGGGCGGCGGCGCGCTCCTTCCCCCGGCGTGGGTGCCGTGGAGCGAGCGCCTGCTCCCCGGCGACCTCGGCGTCGGCGACCTGCTGCCGACCTCCGACGACGACGACCGCCTGGCCCCCGGGTTCACCGAGACCGACGACGACTCCGACCGTCAGATGATCTTCGAGTACGGCCTCGGCCGGGCGCGGGTCCTCTCGGCGATCGGGCGCGACCGGGCCGTCCACCGCTGGCACGCGGGCGACTCCGGCCCCCACACCCCGCTCGCCCACGCCGCCCCCGCGCAGTGCTCCACCTGCGGTTTCTACTGGCCGCTCGCCGGCGCCCTCCGCCTCGGCTTCGGCGTCTGCGCCAACGAGTACGCCCCCGACGACGGCAAGGTCGTGGCCGCCGACCACGGCTGCGGCGCCCACTCTGAGGCGGCCGTGGTGACGCCGGCCGGCGTCGAGCAGGCGACGCCCATCCTCGACGACCTCGGCTACGACCTGATGGAAGAGGGCACCCCGGCCGTCGGGTCCGTCGACGACGAGGTCTCCGAGCCGTTCGGCCATTCCTGAGTCCAGTTCTCTCCGAGTTTTACGGCCGAAGGCTCCCGTGGGGCTCGGGGACCGGAGATGCTTTCCGGGCGCAGAAGCTTTGCGAACCTTTGGTATGGAAAGCCCGGCCCACCTCCTCCACCCTTGGGACATGACTGGTGACTGACATCTTTGGCACCGAACGCATGCGCGGCACCGTCCTCGCCGCCTGGACGGCCTCGCCCGCGCGGTTCCGTGAGGACGCCAACGCCGAGGAGGACTTCGCCCTCGGCGGGTACCGCGATCGGCTGATCGTCGAGCTGGCGCAGAACGCCGCCGACGCGGCCCTACGTACCGGCGTCCCCGGACGGCTCCGGCTCACCTTGGAGAACGGCGTCCTGAGCGCCGCCAACACCGGCGCCCCGTTGGACGCGACCGGCGTCGAGGGGCTCGCCACGCTCCGCGTGTCGGGCAAGCGCGACGAGGTCGGCTCGATCGGCCGGTTCGGCGTGGGCTTCGCGGCCGTGGTCTCCGTCTGCGACGAGCCGCTGATCGCCTCGCGCGCGACCGGGGCCGTCCGCTGGTCGCGGTCGGAGACCGCCGCGCTCGTCGCCGCGGAGCCCGCGCTGGCCGCGGAGCTCGCCACCCGTGGCGGGCATGTGCCGCTGCTGCGCCTGCCTTTCGAGGCCGGGCCGGTCGAGGTGCCCGGCGGCTTCGACACCGTCGTGCGCCTGCCGCTGCGTGACAAGGCCGTCGAGCAGGCCGTACGGCAGATGCTCGACGAGACGGGCCCGGCGCTGCCCCTGGCCATGCCCGCGCTAACCACGATCGAGATCGAGATCGACGGCGAGATCCGCACGGTCATGGCCGGCGACTGGCAGGTGAGGGAGGAGTCCGGGACCTTCACGGCCGAGCAGGTGGCCGAGCTGTTCGCCGACCGGCCCACCGAGGAGCGCAACCGGCCATACTGGCTGGTCCGCTGGGCCGTGCCCGCCGACCACGGACGACTGCCCAAGGACGTCGCCCCCGTCGTGCACGCGCCGACGCCGAGCGACGAGCCGCTCGACCTGCCCGCCCTGCTCATCGCGAGCTTCCCTCTGGCGACCGACCGGCGGCACGTGGCCTCGGGGCCGCTGGCCGACTTCCTGATCGAGCGGGCCGCCGAGACCTACCTCGATCTTCTGAAGTCGCTGCCGAAGACTCCCCGCCTGCTCGACCTGGTACCGGGCCTGATGGGCAAGGGCGAGCTGGACGCGGCCATCCGGCGGGCGATCCTGCGCCGCCTTCCCGACACGCCTCTGCTGCCCGCGATCTCCCCGCCCGCCGACGTTCCCGACGGCTCCCGTGACGCGGACGCCGGGGGATCGTTCGTCGTCTCCGGACGTGAGGCCTCCGTAGTGGCGGGCCCGGCCGAGTTCCTCGCCATGATCGCCGACGTGGTGCCCGGCCTGCTGCCGGCCGGGTGGGCGTCGAGGCATCCCGCCCTCACCACCCTCGGGGTCACGCGGGTGGAGCTGTCCGACGTCGTCGACATGCTCTCGGGCGACGCCGTCGACGACAGGTCCGCCGCCTGGTGGCACGCGCTGTACGACGTGGTGCCCGGTGACGACCGCGAGGCACTCGGCGCCGTGCCGGTCCCGCTGGCCGACGGCCGTCTCGTACGGGGCCCGCGCGGCACGCTGCTGCTCACGGACGGCTCGTCCCTCGATCCGGCGCTGCTCGGTCCGCTCGGGCTGCGCGTCGTGCACCCGGAGGCCGCCCACCCGCTCCTGCTCCGGCTGGGCGCGGCGGAGGCCAGCCCGAGGAGCGTCCTTGAGGACCCGCTCACGCGCGCGACGGTGTCCGAGTCGCTCGACAGCGCCGACCCTGAGCCGGTGGCGCAGGCCGTCCTGGCGCTGGTCGACGCGGCGGGGCTGACGGCGGGGGAGGCTCCGTGGCTGTCGGCGCTGGCGCTGCGCGGAGCCGACGGCGAGCTGTACCCCGCGGGCGAGCTGCTGCTGGGGGAGGGCTCGCTGGCCAAGCTGATCGACCAGGACGTGCCGTTCGGCGTCGCCGCCCCCGACCTGGTCGAGCGGTACGGCTCGCGCGTCCTGTCGGCCGCGGGCGTGCTCGACGGCTTCGCCGTGGTCAACGACTCCGACGTGCTGCTCGACCCCGACGAGTGCGACCACGACCTCGACGCCGAGGACGAGTGGCTCGAAGCCGTGCTCGACGTGCTGCCCGAGGCCGACGTGCCTCCGGTGGCGCGGGAGTTCACCGCGATCCGCGACCTGGAGTACGTCGCCGACTGGCCGCACGCGCTGGCGCTGCTGTCCCGGCCGCCGCTGCGCGCCGCGCTCCAGCCGCTCCGCGCGCTGGTCAACGGCGAGATCGCCGAGGCTCCGTCGTACACCTCCTGGTGGCTGTCGCACCACCCCGTGCTCGACGGCAGGCGCCCGACGGCCCTGCGCCTGGCCACGGGCGACCCCCTGCTGTACGGCCTCTACGGCGACGCGCCGCAGGGCGTGGACGAGACGGCGCTCGCGATGATCGGCGTGCGCACGACGCTCGCCGACCTGCTCGCCTCGCACGGCGGGCCCGATGAGCTGCTCGAACTGCTGGCCGACCCCTCGCTGGAGGTCGACCGGGCCCAGCTACGGGCGCTGTGGATCGCGCTGGCCGCCGTCGAGCCCTCGCGCGTCGCGCCCCCCACGGCCGTACGGGCGGTGCTGAACGGCGAGATCGTCGTCGCGGACGCCGACGACGGCCACCCCATCGGCGGCAACGGCCACGCCCTGGCCGAGGGCCTGGTCGCCACGGGCGGGCCGGTCGTGGTCGAGGCGCCCGACCTGCTGCCTCTGGTCGCCTCGCGCCCGCTCGTGCTCGCGCCCTTCGACCTCGCGGAGGCGCTGTCGGAGCTCCTCGACCTGCCGGTCATCGGCGAGGAGGTCACCGGGGACGTCACCTCGTCCGGGCAGGAGCGGCAGGTGCCCGCCCAGGTGCGCTCACTGCTGCCTTCGGCTCCGGCGAGCTACGTCGAGCACGCCGATCTGGAGGTCGACGGCGTCAAGGTGCCGTGGCGCTTCTTCGAGGGAGCCGTCCACGCCAGTGGGGTGGAAGGGCTGGCCAGGGGCCTCGCCTGGGCGAGCGGCCAGTGGGGAGACCGGCTCGCGGTCGCCGCCCTGCTGCGCGACCCGGAAGCCGTACCCCTGCTCCTGGCCGAGGCCGACCTCGACAGCTGACGGCTGATCACTGACCCGCGGCACGGGGCCGTCTGTGCCGCGGGGCGTTCACGGCGTGGAGCGGTCATTCACGACGAGGCGCGGCCGTTCACGCGGCCCGGGACCGGCTCGTCCTTCTGGTCGCCGGTGCCCGATGGGCCGTCGCCGCGCCGGTCACGCCGCCGTACGAACCAGCAGCCGAAGAGCCCGAACCCGATGCCGGCCACGCAGGTCCAGATCCACCAGCGGTGGTCGGGCGAGGGGTTCATGATCAGGAGCACGATCAGCGCGACCACCCACAGGCCCGTGCCCGCGAGAATGGTCGCGGTGTCGTTGGTCTCCAACGGGGCGGGATCCGGGGGGCGCGACTCGTTCACGCACTCCAGCCTAGGCGAGAACGGTCCTGACATTGCTGCCCGGGTCGGATAACCCGCCGCAGGATCCGAACCGTACACAAGTTGGTCTCATTCGGACCACGAGCGCCTCAGGGGACTTCCCGACTGTAATGTCGCCTGTCACTCTGCCCGCGTGAGCGAGATAACTGCCCCCGTGTCCCAGCCGACGGGTCTTCTCGGCTGGCTCGACCGCTTTTTCCACATCTCCGAGCGCCAGTCGACGCTCAACCGTGAAATCCGTGGCGGACTGGCCACCTTCTTCACGATGGCGTACATCGTCGTCCTGAACCCGCTGATCATGGGCGGCGTCAAGGACGCGGACGGCCAGTACCTCGGGGACGGAAGCGCCCCCAACTACGCCATGATCGCCGCGGCGACCGCGCTGACGGCGGGGATCCTGACGATCCTCATGGGCGTCGTCGCCAGGGTGCCCTTCGCCCTGGCGGCGGGCCTCGGCCTGAACGCCTTCGTGGCCTTCGGCATCGCGTCCAGCATGTCGTGGGAAGACGCGATGGGGCTGATCGTGCTGGAAGGCATCGTCATCACCATCCTCGTGCTGACGGGGTTCCGCACGGCCGTGTTCCACGCGATTCCGAGCCAGTTGAAGACCGCGATCAGCGTGGGCATCGGCCTGTTCATCGCGTTGATCGGCTTCGTCGACTCCGGATTCGTCCGCAAGGCCGCGGGGACGCCACTCGAACTCGGCATCGGCGGTGCGCTGACCAGCTGGCCCATCTTCGTCTTCGTGATCGGCCTGCTGCTCACCGTGCTGCTGGTCGCCCGCAAGGTCAAGGGGGCGATCCTCCTCGGCATCGTCGGCACGACCATCCTGGCGATCATCGTCGAGGCGGTCGCCAAGGTCGGCCCGTCCAACGGGGGCAAGAATCCGCTGGGCTGGAGCCTCGTCGTCCCGGTGTTCCCCGAGAAGATCGTCGGGTCACCCGACCTCAGCCTGATCGGCCAGTTCAGCCTGTTCGGCTCGTTCAGCAAGGTCAGCGTGGTGCTGGCCGTGCTGCTGGTGTTCACCCTGCTCATCACGGACTTCTTCGACACGATGGGCACGATCGTGGGCGTCGGTCGCCAGGCGGGTCTGGTGGCCGAGGACGGCACGCTGCCCCGCACGCGGGAGATCCTGCTGGTCGACTCCCTCGCGGCGGTGGCCGGCGGCGCGGCCTCGACCTCGTCGAACACCACCTACATCGAGTCGGCGGCCGGCGTCGGCGAGGGCGCCCGTACGGGCTTCGCCAGCGTGGTCACCGGAATCCTCTTCCTGCTGGCGGTCTTCCTGTCGCCGCTGGTCGACATCGTCCCCTACGAGGCCGCGGCGCCCGCCCTGGTGGTGGTCGGCTTCCTGATGATGACCGCCATCGGGGAGATCGACTTCAACGACTACGAGATCGCCATCCCCGCCTTTCTCACGATCGTCCTGATGCCCTTCACCTACTCAATCTCGAACGGCATCGGTGCGGGCTTCATCACGTACGTCCTCATCAAGCTGGTGAAGGGCAAGGCCCGCGAGGTCCACCCCCTGCTCTGGGTGGTGACGGCCCTCTTCGTCGTCTACTTCGCGATCGGCCCAATCAAGATCCTTCTCGGCCTGGGCTGATCGACTGGTCTTCCCTGGTCTTCGCGAGGGTTCCGCGTGGGAGACCGCTACGCGGCCCATGAAAGTGGGCTTAGTGGCGGTCTCCTGTTCAGTGGCTCGTTCGAGCCGATCGGTTCACCGGCGCTCTACGTGCGGAAAGAGAAGGTCCTGCCCAGCCTGACACGGTCCTCGCTTCGCTCGGGCTCCGTTCTCAAGAGCCTTCGGCCCTGCCGACGCGTTGATGGTCGACGAGTCGAGTCGTGCCATCTTCGCTTTCGGATCACTACGGTGGCCGTCGCCGGGCGGGTCGCATCGAGCAGCCTTCTCTCGGCGCTCTCGCCAGACGGAGTGCCAGCTTTGTCATCAGGGGGCGTGGCACTTGTACCTCATATAACGTCCGTGTTATGAATTGGGGAGAGGTGGAGCTGGAACCCGAGGTGGACGAGTGGTTCGACACGCTCGATCAAGCAGGCCAGGAGACGGCAGTGTTCTATGTCGATCTACTGGCCGAGCGTGGTGTTCTGCTCGACGAGCCGTATACCAGGCAACTCCGCGGCAAGCTTCGGGAGCTCCGGTTCCATCTTGACCGAGAGGCGGTCCGCATCAGTTATTGGATCGCATCCGGTAGGCGGATCATCCTGCTGACGGTGTTCCGGAAGCAACGGATGCGTGAGACTGCCGAGATCGAGAGGGCGTGGCGGGCCATGCGGCGATGCGTCGCAGAGGCGCACACGGCAGATGCGGAGTGAGCGAGATGGGCGAGCGCAAGGCGTGGGCCGACAAGCGAACCGAGATCATGAACCGGCCCGGTGCGGGGGTCGCTTACGAGTCTGCCCGGATTCGCTTCGAGTTGGGGGAAGCTGTCCGGCTACGCCGTGAGGAACTGGGACTGACCCAGGCGGAGCTCGCCCGGCGCACAGGACTCAAGCAGCCGGCGGTCGCACGGTTCGAGGCGGGTGGCACCATGCCCACTATCCCGATGCTCGAACGCCTGGCAGAGGCGCTGGAGATGCGGCTCAACGTCCAATTCGAGCCGCAGCGCCAGGCGAGTTGATCAGCCGGTCGAGACCGGCGAGCCCTTGGAAGGCAGCTCTCGGTGGAAAGCCGAACAAGGTGCCCAGGGAGGGTGTCTCGCTCTGAGTGATCCGCTGTTACCCAGTTCTCCGCAGGAGACGGCGGTTCTCTGTCGGTCTATTGGCCGAGCGTGGTGTTCTGCTTCTCCGCTACCGCTGGACCGGTCGGAGTTGGGTTTCCGGTTTCGCGGCGGGCTAGGGTGAGGAGTTCGTCTACGGGCCATTGGTCGTAGGCGTGGGCGCCGTATTTGGCGGCGAGTACGCGGCCGTCGGCGGCGATCAGGAAGTCGGCCGGGAGGCCCAGTCTGCCGCCGTGGGGCTTGAGCGACGGGCTGGGGCGCCGCCCGCGCAGGACAGGGCCGAGGTCCCGGAGAATGCTCCACAGGATCGGGCCCCAGACGCGGGGGTCGAGCAGCGCGCGGGGGGCGGACTCAACGCCGAATTCGACGTAGAGACGCTTGCCGGGATCGGCGATGACGGCGAACGGAAGGTCGGCCGTATGGACGCGCAGCTCATCCGGGGGTGAGTGGAAGACGACGACCTCGCGAATCCCGGCCGCGACGATCTCGTCATGCCGGGCCACCACCGATCGCAGGTGCAGGTTGCACACCGGGCAGCCCGCGAAGCGCCGGAACTGCAGGTGGACGAGTCGGTCGGTGTCCGGGATGGGAACGCGAGTCCCCGAGATCGTCTCAAGCTCGCGTCCGGCGATCACCGCGCCGGGGGTGACGCGCTTCGATTGTCTGCGTTCAGGCATAGGAGCCATCCTCGTAGGCGTGCGTCGTACGCTTACGACGCTATGAGCGTATGTTGTACGCTGTCAAGCCGTGCCCCGTCCACGGTCGCTCACGACAACAGGTATCGCCGCCGCCGCACTGGCCGTCATCGACCGCGACGGACTGGCGGCGCTTTCGATGCGCGCGGTCGCGGTCGAGCTGGGCATGGCGACGATGTCCCTCTACCGGTACGTCACCGACCGCGAGCAGCTTGAAGGGCTGGTCGTCGATCTGGTCCTGTCAGGTGTCGACGCCGCTCCGCCTGAAGGCGTCGCGTGGCAAGGGCAGGTCGCGACGCTGGTCGAACGGGTCCGCGACGCCGTCGGCGCTCATCCGGAGGTGGTGCCGTTGACGCTGACCCACCGCCATGCGTCCCCGAGTGTGCTGCGCTGGTCGGAGGCCGTCCTTGCCATCCTGACCGGTGCCGGCTTCACCGGAGAGCAGCGGGTTGTCGCGCTGCGCAGCCTGCTGAGTTACCTCATAGGTTCGATCCAGATGGAGCACCTGGGGCCGCTGTCCGGCGTGGGCACGGCGATGATGGCCGGCCTTCCTGGTGAGGAGTATCCACTGCTCGCCGAGACCGCTCGTCAGGCGCGCGGCGTCTCGGCCGGCGAGGAGTTCCGCCACGGTCTGGACGTCATGATGCGCGGCCTTCGCGCACCCCTTGATTGACGGGTTGCCTGCGGTCGGGAGATCGTGTTGCCGGGGATCGCGCGCACGCAGAAGATGAATGCGGGGGCTGGTCTCGCCGCGGTCGCCCCGGAGGCGTGGTGGGGGCTGGTCTCGGCGGGTGCCCCCCGGACGTACGAGCCGGGTGCGATTGTGCTTCGCCAGGGTGACCCCGCGATTCGGTATCGCACAGCGTTGCTCACTCCCTGAGATGACAGGAGAGTCCTAAATGTCTGAAATGAGCCCATACCGCGCGCTTCTCACGGTGGACGCGTCGGGTTTCGGAGAACAGCCCGACGCCCTGCTTCCGTTCCTCCACCACGAGATCCACGCGGCCCTGACGAGTGCCTGTGAGCGCAGCTCGCTGAAGGAGCCGTGGGAGTCGGTGTCACTCCTGCAGAGGCCGGGTGACGAGTTGGTCGCGCTGCTCCCGGTGGAGACGCTTCCCCTGCTGGTCCACCCTTTCCTCGACAACCTGCAGGACGAGCTGGCGCGTACCGACCAGAGGGTCCACGATGAGGATCGTGGTCCCCGGTTGCGGCTGCGGGCGGCTCTGCATGTGGGGTCGGTGGAGGACGACGGCTCGGGCACGACGGGCATCGCCAGGGCGGTGAACGACGTCCACCGGCTGCTCAACTGCGACCCGCTGCGCGACGCGCTCTGCGACAGTGACCCCGACGTCACCTTCCTCGCGGCGATCATCTCGTCGGAGGCGTTCAGCAGGTACGTGGAGGGCGGGCGAACGAGCCTGGATGACTCCCGCTTCACGAAGGTCCGGGCGAAGGCGAAGAAGTTCGACCAACCGGCCTGGGTGTACGTCCCCCGCCCGTCCCGGCTCCCTGAGCAGGCGGTCCCGGCCACGCCGCAGGAAGGCGCGGCGGGCGACTAGATCTCCGCGAGGTAGGTGGCACAGCTCCCCTGAAGGCCATAATCTGTCCAGAATTCAGGGCGAGGAAACGCTTCGCAGAGACGAGATCTGGTTCGCGGAGAAGGACAACCTGACAGGAGAATCCACCATCTATCCGCTGACCGATTTCCAGCCTCGCGAAGGGCTCAACTGGGAGAAGAGATACCTGGGTGGAGCGCTGGGGGCCGTGCCCTTCGTCACCGAAGAAGCCTTCACGCGTGCCTTGAATGAGGGTTCCGACGGCGATGCCTAGGTTCTCGCGGGAAAACAGCGAACCGCGGCGGACCGCGAAGCAGGCCAGGCGCATGTCCATGCGCGTACTGATCGTCTGCGGGGCCGCGGAAACGGAGAAGCAATACCTCGAAGGTGTCAAACGTCTTTATCGAAACCCCGCTGTGGCGGTCAAAATCAAGACCAGGGACAAGTCGCCTCTCGATGTCGTTCGCTACGCCGCGGCGTTCAGCAAGTCGAACAAGAATGATTTCGACGAGGTGCGGGCGGTTTTCGACGTAGACGAGTTCGACATAACCGAAGCGGTACGCGAGGCCGCGACGTCGGATGTCAACGTCGCTGTCTCCAATCCATGCTTCGAGTTCTGGTTACTGCTCCATTTCGTCAATCGGCGTGGTCACTTGAGCTCGTACAAGCAGGTCCGTGCGCTGCTGTGCGGCCATCTCCAGGACTACGACAAGGCGCGACTCGACTTCGCCAGGCTGGAGGACAAGATCGACCTGGCCTGCGAGCGGGCGAAGGAGATCGACGAGATGCGAGAGAAGCCTTACGCCAATCCTTCCAGTGGCATGTGGCGAGTCATCGGTCAGATCTCCCCCGGCTCACCGGCGTGATCAGGTCGGCAAGTTGTCGATGTGGTTCGTCCCGCTCCCGAGGGCCGGTCTAGCGGTGGGTGGCTACGGGGTCAGAGGACGGTGCAGGTGGTGCCGTTGAGGGCGATCTTGGTGGGCGCGGGGGCGTAGCCGCTGTGCCAGGCGTTGAAGCCGACCTGTGTCGTGGCGCCGGTGCCGATCACCTTGTTCCAGGATTCGTTCACGCCGCTGAGGCGTGAGCCCGCCTGGGTCCAGCCGGCCGACCAGCCGCCGCTCAGGCGCACGTCGGACGTCGGGTAGTCGACCGTCAGCGTCCAGCCGTCGATCGCCGTCGTGCCCGTGTTCTTCACCGTGATCCCGGCGGTCAGGCCGGTGTTCCAGGACGTGGCGAGGTAGGTCGCGGCGCACGACAGGCCCGGTTGGGGGGTGGGTGTCCGCGTCGGGACGGGAAGGCCCTCGCGCGCAAGGGCGGAGACGGGCTCCGAGGGCTGGCTGATATTGCCCGCGGCGTCCCTGGCCACCACCACGTAGGTGTAACGCTGCCCGGGGACCAGGCCGGGCTCGGAGAAGATCGGGTAGGCGGAGGCGGCGGCCGTGCCGACCTTCACGTAGCCGGTCGAGGTCTCACGGTAGACGTCGTACGCCGTGACCGCGACGTTGTCGGTCGACGGTTGCCAGCAGAACACGACGCCGGGGTAGTCGGAGACGCAGTTGTCGCGCAGGCCGGTCGGCCTCGACGGGGGGACGATGTCATCGGTGGCGGGCGCGGCGGCGTGAGCGGCCTGCGGCGCGAGCATGGCGACCTGCGCCGCGGGGGCGGCGGCCTGTGCGGCGGGGACGGGAGACAGGGCGGCGGTGAGGAAAGCCGCGATGAGGATCGTCTGTAAGGACGGAGTGCCGAGTTTCATGGGTCCCCCATCGGTCGGCGTCGGCGCGTGAATCCTGGAGTGATCGTGAACCAGCCTGGGGAGCGCGTAAAGCCTGAGACGGGGACGTCACCAGAAGCCCTGGGCGGCGGTGAACGGTTCATCGAGTATCAGATCCCGGGGAAGTGGCACCCGGACATGTTCTCTTCGGCGTGCGGGACCTGGCGGACGTCTTCCAGCAGCCGCCGACGCGGCCTGCCCTCCGGGCCGTCCGGCTGAGAGCAGGGTCGGAGGAAAAGGAATTGCCAGCTCGGGGGCCACCTCACTACCGTCGAAGTCCTCTGCCCCGCGCTCGATCGGAAGATAGTCATGCTGTGGCGTGCCCTCGCCCGCCGCTTCCCGGTGCTCGCCATCCGCGACTTCCGGTTGTTGCTCGCCGATCGCCTGCTCGCGCCGGCGGCCTTCGCGTTCTCGCTGGTCGGCGTGTCGTTCGCGGTGCTCGACATCAGCGGCTCCACCGCCGACCTGTCGTACGTGCTGGCGGCGCAGATCGCCCCGTCGCTCGTGTTCACGCTGATCAGCGGGGTCATCGCCGACCGCATCCCTCCGCAGCGGGTCATCGTCGCGGCCAACATCATGATCGCGGTGGGGGAGGGGACCCTCGGGATCCTCGTGCTCACCGGACAGGCCGTCCTGTGGCAGATGATCGTGCTGGAGACGCTGACCGGTGTGGGCATGGCGGTCTTCTGGCCCGCCTCGCAGGCTCTGCTCCCGAAGATCGTGCCGGACCCGCTGCTCCAGCAGGCCAACGCCCTCAGCAGGCTCGCGATGAACGGCGCCCAGATGGGCGGAGCCGCCGTCGCGGGTCTGGTGGTCGCGGCGGTCGGCCCCGGTTGGGCGCTGACCGTCTGCGGCGTCGGCCTGCTGAGCACGATCCCCATGCTGCTCGCCATCCGCGTAACCGGTCACGAACGGGTGCGTGAAGCAGGCATGCTCGGGGAACTTCGCGATGGCTGGTCGGAGTTCGTCTCCCACACGTGGCTGTGGGCGATCGTGGCCCAGTTCTGCGTGATCATGATGGCTTGGTACGGCGGCTTCCAGGTGCTCGGCCCCGCGGTCGCCAAGGCCCATCTCGGCGGCCCGGCCGCCTGGGGGGCGATCGCCGCGGCCGAGGCCCTCGGCCTGATCGTCGGCGGCGTGCTCTCGCTGCGCTTCACCCCGCGCAGGCCCATGCTGTTCGTGGTCTGCATCGGCGCCGCGATGTCGATCTCGCCGCTGTCGCTCGCCATGCACTGGCCCCTCCCCGCGCTCTGCCTGGCCGCGGTGTTCCTGGGGGTCACCATGGAGATCATGATGGTCCAGTGGAGCGTGGCGCTGGCGCGCAACGTGCCGCCTGACAAGCTGGCCCGCGTCTCGGCCTACGACGCGCTCGGCTCCGTCATGGCGATGCCGCTCGGCGCCCTGGTCGCCGGGCCGATCGCCGCGAAGATCGGGCTCTCGGCCACGCAGTACGGCGCGGCGGTGCTGATGGTGGCGGTGTCGGCGCTGGCCCTGATGTCGCGCGAGGTGCGCACCATGCGCTCGCCGGGCATCGCCGGCGCGACCGGCGAGCCCTCGATGCCCGCCGCGTCGAGCCCCCAGTGACCCGGGCCTGACCTTCCACGGAAGCCGTACGGGAGCACCGTACGGGAGCCGTACGAAGGCCCCGTACGGGAGCTTCGCGCGGCGCCCTCGGCGCCCTCGGCGTTCTGACGGTGCCCGAATGCTGATCTTATGTAGTCTGCGCGAACGTCTCAGGGGCCACGCACGTTCGGCAATGACAGAGAAGGTCACGGTACGGGCATGCGGGGTACTGCGCTGAGGAAAAACACCGAGCCACCTGGAATCATGACATGTCGTATATAGTTAGCAAAGGTAATGACTCATGCTAACGAACACTCCAAAGACGGGGCGCCTGTCGGACCTACGCAGCGACGCCGGGCTGGCGTCCGCGCTGCGCGTCTCCCTGGCGCGGCTGACCAGACGGCTGCGGCGGCAGGCCGGAGCCCACACACTGACCCCCACCCAGCTCGCGACGCTCGCAGCCGTCGAACGGCATTCAGGGATAACCCCTGGCGAATTGGCCGAGCTCGAAAAGATGCAACCCCCCTCGATGACCCGGGTGATCGCCGCGCTGGAGGAGCGGGGGCTGCTCGCCCGTACCCCGCACCCGACCGACCGGCGCCAGGTGACCGTCAGCGTGACGGAGCCCGGACGAGGGCTGCTGAAGGAGGAACGCCGGGGCAAGGAGGCGTGGCTCGCCCAGCGGCTGAAGGAACTGACTCCCGAGGAGCGGACGACGCTGCGGGCCGCGGCGCCGATCCTGGAAAAGCTTTCCCAGATGTGACTCGTCCACAGCCTGTGGACGAGGACGCCGGAGATCCTCCCGAACCCGTGGCGCGAGCCGTACGGGATCGGGAAGCCCGGGAGGTCGAGGACGCCGAGCTCCGTGAGGTCCAGGCCGAGGAGACCAGGGGCGTCGAGGAGATCAGAGGGGCCCAGGCCGGGGAGGGCCGGGGGTCCGCCGCCCGGTCGAGCGGAGGGATGTTCCGCTCGCTGCGCAACTACAACTATCGCTTGTTCGTCTCCGGCAGCGTCGTGTCGAACGTCGGCACCTGGATGCAGCGCACCGCTCAGGACTGGCTGGTCCTGGAGCTGACCCACGGCAGTTCGGCCGCCCTCGGCATCACGACCGCCCTGCAGTTCCTGCCGGTGGTCCTCTTCGGCCTCTGGGGCGGCATGCTCGCCGACCGGTACCCGAAGAGGCCGCTGCTGATGGGCGCCCAGTCCCTCCTGGGCCTGCTCGCTCTCACGATGGGCCTGCTGACCGTCACCGGGCACGCCCAGACCTGGCACGTCTACGTGATGGCGTTCAGCCTCGGGCTGGTCTCGTGTGTCGAGGTGCCCACGCGGCAGTCGTTCGTCGTGGAGATGGTCGGCCGTTCGGACCTGTCCAACGCGATCGCCCTGAACAGCTCCACCTTCAACCTCGCGCGCGTGGTCGGCCCTGCCGTCGCCGGTCTGCTGATCTACGCTCTGGGCGGCACCGGTCCGATCTTCCTGCTGAACGCGGCGTCGTTCGCGGCGGTGATCACCGGTCTGTTCCTGATGCGCTCGTCGGAGCTGCGCACTCCGGAGCCCGTCGCCCGCGCCAAGGGGCAGCTGCGCGAGGGCCTGCGGTACGTGTGGCAGCGTCCAGAACTGCTGATGCCGATCCTGCTCGTGGCGTTCGCGGCGATGTTCGCGACCAGCTTCTCGATGAGCATCGCGCTGATGGCCAAGCAGGTGTTCGGGCAGGACGCGTCGTCGTTCGGCGTGGCGTCCAGCGTGTTCGCGGTCGGTGCGCTGGGCGGGGCGCTGCTCGCCGCCAAGCGCGCACGTCCGACCCGCCGGCTGCTGGTCGGCGGGGGCGTCTGCTTCGGCATCGCGCAGATCGCCGCCGGGTTCGCGCCCGCGTACCCGGCCTTCCTGATCCTGCTGGTCCCTGCGGGCATGGCGATGATCACGACGAACACCGCCGCGAACTCCGCCGTACAGCTGGCGGCGTCGCCTGAGATGCGGGGCCGTGTCATGGGAATCTATGTCCTGGTGTTCACCGGTGGAGCTCCCATCGGCGCGCCGCTGATCGGCTGGGTCGGCGAGCTCGCCGGGCCCCGCCTCGGAGTGGTGATCTGCGGAGTGATGTGCCTGGTGGGCGTCGGCCTCGCGATCCTGCTCACCAGGTTCGCAGCGGGAAGGACACGCGGTGCGGTTGTTCGTGGCGTTGTCGCCTCCCCCGGAGGCACTCGCTGAGGTCGCGCGGGTCGTCGCCTCCCACGGCGAGGCGTGGCCGGAGCTGCGGTGGGTGGCGCCGGAGACGTGGCACGTCACGATGACGTTCCTCGGCGAGGTCGCCGAGGAGGTGCTGCCCCGCCTTGAGGTACGGCTGGCGCGGGCAGCGGGCCGCTACCCCCCGATGACGCTGGCCTTCGGGGGAGCGGGCGCGTTCTCCTCAGCGGCCCGCGCCCGGGTCGTCTGGCTCGGCCTGTCCGGCGGAGGTACGGCCCTGCCCCGGCTGGCCGCCTCGCTGGCTGCGGGCGCGCGGCGGGCAGGGGCCGTCCACACCGACAGGAAGCCGTTCCATCCCCATCTGACCCTCGCCCGCTCCCGCGCCCGTACGGGCGCCGACGCGCGCGGGCTGGTCGAGTCGCTGGGCTCCTTCAGCGGTACGCCCTGGCGCGTGGACTCCGTGCATCTGATGTGGAGCCACCTCGGGCCGTCCGTGCGTTACGAGACACTCGGGTCATGGTCACTGGCCGGACGCGACTAGGCTCCAGTGCGTGGACCGTCCCCGTCGCTGGCTGCTGCCCACGGTGCTCGCCCTGTTGGTGATCATCGTGGTGATCGGCGCGTTGCTCTCGTAGCCGCGGCCGGGCTCTCGTAGCGGTCCTACCAGGCGTACGCCTCGGGAGCGGGGCCGCCGGGGCCGGGGAAGATCTCGTCCAGGCGGGTGAGTGCCTTCTCGTCGAGCTTGATCTCCAGCGCGCGGAGGCTGCCTTCGAGCTGCTCGATGGTCCGGGGGCCGATGATCGGGCCGGTCACGGCCGTCTGCTCCAGCAGCCAGGCCAGCGCGACGTTGGCCGGGTCCTCGCCGAGCTCGTCGCAGAAGGCCTCGTACTGCTCGACCTTGTCCCGGTGCTTCTCCAGCTCGGCGAGCATGTTCTCCGAGGCGGAGCGCCCCTTGTCGATCTTGCGGAGCACGCCGCCGAGCAGGCCGCCCGCGAGCGGGCTCCAGGGGATGACACCGAGCCCGTAGTCGTCGCAGGCCGGGAGGACTTCCAGCTCCACGGTGCGGGTGAGCAGGTTGTAGTGCGACTGCTCGGACACCAGGCCGAGGAAGTTGCGCCGCTTGGCCTCCTCCTGCGCCTTGACGATGTGCCATCCGGCGAAGTTGGACGACCCGGCGTAGATGATCTTCCCCTGCTGGCGGAGGACCTCCATCGCCTCCCAGATCTCGTCGAACGGGGTGTTCCGGTCGACGTGGTGCATCTGGTAGAGGTCGATGTAGTCGGTCCGCATCCGCTTGAGCGAGGCGTCACAGGCCCTGCGGATGTTCAAGGCCGAAAGGTGCGTCTCGTTCGGCCAGTCGCCCATGGAGCCGTAGAGCTTGGTGGCGATCACCGTCTTCTCGCGACGGCCGCCCCCCTGGGCGAACCACCGCCCGACGATGTGCTCGGTTATCCCCTCGCCCTTCTTCCAGCCGTACACGTTCGCCGTGTCGAAGAAGTTGATCCCCAGCTCGTGAGCCCTGTCCATGATGGCGAACGAGTCCTGTTCGGGGGTCTCGGGGCCGAAGTTCATGGTGCCCAGGCAGAGGCGGCTCACGGAGAGACCGGTGCGTCCAAGGTGTGCGTATTCCATAACTGCACCCTAAGCACCTGGAGCGCACTCCAGGCCAGCCCGGAAAGCCTCACCGGCCGCGGCGGCCCGGCCAGACCTGCGCCAAGTCCGCCCAGGCTCGGTGAGGCTCCGGCGCGGTTCCCCCGGGGGCGGGGCATGATGAGCGGATGGGGAGCAGACGGGTGGGCATCGCGGCGGGGGTCCTTACGGCGGTCGGGTTGGTGGTGGCCGGTCCCGTCTCGGCGTCCGCCGTCACATCGGCAGGAGGCGTGGCGCACACCCAGTCCGGGCCGCGCGCGGAGGGCGGTGAGCCGGGCGGGGGCAAGGAGCCGGACAGCGGCGAGGAGTCGGGCAGCGGCAAGGAGCGGCTGCTCTTCCGTTTCAAGGACCCTCGGATCTCGGAGTCGAGCGGCCTCGCCGTCTCGCCCACGCACAAGAACGTCATCTACACCCACAACGACAGCGGCGCCGGCCCGCAGTTCTACGCGGTCGGGCCCGATGGGCGCACTCTGGCGGTGTTCACGCTGGCCGGGGCCGCGGCGCGCGACTGGGAGGCCATGGCCGCCTCCGTCGACCCGTCGACCGGCGAGAGCGTCCTGTGGTTCGCCGACATCGGGGACAACCTCAACGGCGCCTGGCCCGACTACTCGATCTACAAGGTGACCGAGCCGAAGACGATGCGCGACGCGACGCTCCGGGCGACCCGCTACCGCTTCCGGTACGAGGACGGCGGGCGCAACGCCGAGGGCATCATGGTCAACCCGGTCACCGGGCGGCTCTATGTCGTGAGCAAGCAGTTCTCCGGGTCGATCTACGCGGCTCCGGCCAAGCTGCGCACCGACAAGGTGAACATCCTGCGCCGGGTCGGCCCCGCCCCCATCATGGCCACGGACGCCGCGTACGCGCCCGACGGGTCGAGCTTCGTGATCCGCACCTACTTCTCGGCGTCGCTCTACCAGGCCCCCGGCGAGCTGATCAGCCGGGTCTCCATGCCGTCGCTCCAGCAGGCCGAGTCGATCACCTACACCCGGGACGGCAAATCCCTGCTGACCGGGTCCGAAGGGGTCAACAGCCCGGTGTACGAGGTGCCGCTCCCGGCCTCGGCCGTCGCGAAGACGGCGCCCAGCGCTCCGTCACGTACGGGCACCGGGCCGACCAGGGTCGCCGGGGTGCCCGACGCCTCGGCCTCGAACGCCGACGCGGGCGATGGCGACTCCTCAGGGGTGCCGGCCGGGGTCATCGCCCTGTGGCTCGGCGTCGCCCTCGGCGCCACCGGCATCATCGCCGCCATCGCCCGCCGCGTCAGCTGAGCCCGTCGACTGAGCCCGTCAGCGGGTCGCCGGCTGCGCCAAGGGGAGGACGATCGGCTCCGTCACGGCGCCGGCGTGGGACGGCGGCGCCGGTGGGATATGGGGCTGAGGGGACAGCGGGAGGCCCAGGGAGTCACACGACCGGTGCCTGAACTTCGCCTTGGGGCAGGCGCCGGTGCAGCCGACCTCCACGGAGTCGAGGAAGTTGCCGGCGATCGGCGAACCAGAGGCGGCCGAGACCGACTCGATGGAGATCCGGGTGACCTTCTGGCGCTTCGGGACCCGGTAGATGCCCATGTAGTGGCCCCAGGCCATGCCGCCGTCCGCGATGTCGCCGGTGGTCTGACCCAGCGGCACCTGGACTCCTGTGGAGCCCGGTGCACCGATCCTGACGTGGATGACGTCCTTCTGCTCGGGGCTCGCGCTCCGCGCGCGGTGGGCCAGCCGCCACACCAGGAGCGTCCTGGGCCTGGTCGCGACGTCCTGGTGGAGGGTCGACGCCTGCGTCCCGTTCAGCTCGGCGAACTGGGTTCCGGAGTCGGCGGGGATCTCGGCCCCGGTCGCGCTCGCGTTGCCACGTCCCCAGATCTTGATGAGGCCGTCGGCCGAGTCGGTGTGCCAGCTCGGCACGTCCTTTTTGAGCGTGCCCGCGCCGTCGACGCCGGCGGGCTCCTCGAAGCCGCCGTTGCCCGGCAGGCACGCGATGGGAGGCGACGCCGGTGCGGCCGTACCGTGCGGAGACCGCTGGGCCGAGGCCGGGGAGGCCCCGAGGCCGGCGGCGGGGACGGTGAGGAGGGAGGCGGTGACGCCAAGAAGGAGGACACGCCGTGGCAGGGATACCAGAGCATGGGGTTGGTTCATGGACTTCCCCTCGATCGGATGACCGCCCCGGCGGGGCCGGGGCGAGGAGGGCGCGCCTGAACTGATCATGCCGAGCGCGCCGTGTCGAGGTATGCCCTGGTGAAACGCGGAACCGCGGGAGGCCGGAGACTCTTGGCCCGCCCCGCCCCAGGGTTTTACCGGGGCGGTCTTCTTTGCCCTGAGGTGTCCATTCGGGCGACGAAGGGCTCGCCGCGGAGGGCCTGCTCGACCAGTTCGATGGACGCGGCCAGCCGTACCAGCCGAGGGCCCTCGCGGCGGTAGGCCTCCAGTACGGCCTCGACGGCGTGGGGCGGCAGGTGTCCCTTGAGGTCGACCGCCGCGCCCCGGTAGCCGGTGCGCGCCGCCTCGACCATGGCGTTCACGTGGTGGCGGGCCATGCGCGCCAGCGCGAGGGGGTGGCGCCGGAGCACGCCGTACGCGCGGTAGTCGGGCGGCACGGCGTCGAGCAGCCAGGCCACCGCCGAGGCCTCCCAGTCGGGGCTCCCCGGCGGGAGGACCTCCGATGGCCACCCAGGCGGAACGTACACGTCAGGGAGTGTATCGAATGTCTGTTCGATGTCTATGTGATCGGTTATGCCCCTTTCCTTGCTGGCTGCCAAGCGCTAGCTTGCGTTCATGCGCGTTGTGGTCACCGGGGCCTCCGGATTCGTCGGCTGCCACGCGGTGGCCGCTTTACGGGCCGCCGGACATGAACCCGTCCTGCTCGTTCGCGACCCCAAAAAAGCGGTGAAAGTCCTGTCGAGTCTTGGCATCACCGATCCGCCGGAAACCCACGTGGCCGACATCCGGGACGCGCGGGCCGTACGAGAGGGGCTGCGGCACGGGGAGGCCGTGCTGCACACCGCCGCCGAGGTCGGGGTCACGGGACACGGCGGAGACGTGGTCGGCACCAACGTCACCGGCCTTCGGAACGTCCTCGGCCAGGCCGTCGAACTCTGCCTCGACCCGGTGATCCACATCTCCACGACCGCGGTCTTCGTCCCGCCGAGCGGCCCCCTCATCACGCTCGACAGCCCGCTGTCGTCCCCCCGGACGGCCTACGGCAGGACGAAGGTCGACGGGGAGCGGTACGCGAGGGCACTCCAGGACGAGGGCCACCCGGTCACGGTCGTGTACCCGTCGGGCGTCATCGGCCCGCACCAGCCGACGCTGGACTCGATGGTCGAGGGGCTGCGCGGCGGCCTCGCCCAGGGATGGCCGATCACCTCCGGCGGGGTCGCCCTGATCGACGTACGCGACCTGGCCACCGTGCTCACCCGCTGCGCCGAGCCCGGCAGGGGGCCGCGCCGGTTCCTGCTCGGCGGCCACTTCCTGCGCTGGGCGGAGCTCGCCGACGTGTGCGACGAGGTCACGGGCGGGCGGTGCCGCCGCTTCCCCGCCCCCGCGCCGCTGCTCAGGGCCGCGGGCAGCATGCTGGATGGGATCAAGAAGCTGAAGGGCATCGACTACCCCCTGACCCGGGACGCCGCCGACATCATGGTGTCGATGGTCCCCGTCGACGACACCGCGACCCTGGAGACCCTGGACGTACGGCTGCGGCCGGTCCAGGAGAGCGTGGCCGACACGCTGCGCTGGCTCACCGAGGCGGGGCACCTCGCCCCCCGCCGAGCAGGCCGTCTGGCGCGACCAGCGGAAAGCGAGGAAGATATCACCCTGTGAGTGAGCGAATCGGGGTCGTCGGGGCGGGCATCCTGGGGCTGGCGGTGGCCAGGGAGCTGGCGGCACGCGGCGCCACGGTGACCGTGCTCGACAAGGAGGACCACGTCGCCGCCCACCAGACCGGCCACAACAGCGGGGTCGTCCACGCGGGCATCTACTACACTCCCGGCTCGCTCAAGGCCCGGCTCTGCCGGGACGGCGTCGCGCTCCTGCGCGAATACTGCGCCGAGCACCACATCCCGTACGAAGAGGTCGGCAAGCTGGTCATCGCCTCGACGGCGGGCGAGCGCGCCGGCCTGAAGCGCATCGCCGCCCGGGCCAGGGAGAACGGCGTGCCCGGCATCGCCGAGCTGGACGCCCTCGGGCTTCGTGAGATCGAGCCGCACGCCGTCGGGGTGGGCGCGGTCCACTCCCCGCACACGGCGATCGTCGACTTCCCCGCCGTCGCCCGCCGCCTCGCCCTCGACGTCGCCGGGCTCGGCGGGTCCGTACGGTTGGGGCATCCGGTCCGCGCGCTGCGCGAGACCGCGAGCGGGGTCGAGGTGCTGGCGGGGAAGGCGCGGTTGGCCTTCGACCGGCTGGTCTCCTGCGCCGGGTTGCAGTCGGACGCCGTCGCCGCGATGAGCGGGCACGCGGGAGACGTGCGCATCGTCCCCTTCCGGGGTGAGTACTACAAGCTGGCCGGGTCCGCCAAGGACCTCGTCCGCGGGCTCGTCTATCCGGTGCCCGACCCGCGCTACCCCTTCCTCGGCGTACACCTGACCCGGCGCATCGACGGCGAGGTGCTGGTCGGGCCCAACGCCGTGCTGGCGCTGGCCCGCGAGGGGTACTCCTGGGGCAAGGTGTCGCCGCGCGACCTGCGCGAGATCCTGACCTGGCCCGGCACCCGCCGCATGGCCGCCGCGCACTGGAGGACCGGCGTCGGCGAGGTCTACGGCTCGCTCGTCAAGAAGTCGTTCCTCAGGGCCGCCCGCCGCTACGTGCCCATCCTGACCGCGCAGGACCTCGTGCGCACCCCCGGAGGAGTGCGGGCCCAGGCCGTCGCCCGGGACGGGAGCATGATCGACGACTTCGTGGTGGACGTTCACGGCAGGGTGATCCTGGTGCGTAATGCCCCCTCACCTGCCGCCACATCGAGCCTCGCGATCGCCCGGCACATCCTTTCTTTCATCCCAGCTTAAGGAAATCAGGCCACTATAGGGGCGTGACCGATTCGCCTGAAGCCCGACTGCTGGTCGTCGAGGACGATCCGAACATCCTGGAACTGCTGGCCGCCAGCCTGCGGTTCGCCGGGTTCGAGGTGACCCCCGCCGGAAGCGGGGCCCAAGCGGTCGAGGCCGCCCAGCGCCGCCGTCCGGACCTGATCGTCCTGGACGTCATGCTGCCCGACATGGACGGCTTCGACGTCGTACGGCGCCTGCGCGGCGGCGGCGCCCACACGCCGGTGGTGTTCCTCACGGCGAGGGACGCCACCGAGGACAAGATCAGGGGTCTCACGCTCGGCGGCGACGACTACGTGACCAAGCCCTTCAGCCTCGAAGAGGTGATCGCGCGCATCCGGGCCGTGCTCCGCCGTACGGCCGGCGACCCCATGGCGCCGCCGCCCCGCATGACCTTCGCCGACATCGAACTGGACGAGGAGAGCCACGAGGTGTGGCGGCGCGGCACGGTCATCCCGCTGTCGCCCACCGAGTTCAAGCTGCTCCGCTACTTCATGGCGAACGCCGGACGGGTGCTGTCCAAGGCGCAGATCCTCGACCACGTGTGGGACTACGACTTCAGGGGCGACGCGGGCATCGTCGAGTCGTACGTGTCGGTCCTGCGCAGGAAGATCGACAATTCGAGCCCCCGGCTGATCCACACCCTGCGGGGCGTCGGCTACGTGCTCCGCACCCCTCCCACGTGAACGGGGCCGCGCCGGTGCCGCCCGTGAACAGGACCCCGCGCTCGGCCCTGTCGCCGGTGTCCGCGCGGACTCCGGCCCTGTCGTCGGTGTTCGCGCGGACTCCGGCCTTGTCTTCGGTGTTCGCGCGGACCCCGCTCCGCATCAAGCTGATCGCCACGATGCTCGCGCTGGTCGCGATCGCGCTCGCGGGCATCGGCGTGAGCAGCGTGTCCGTGCTCCGCGGGTACCTCGTCGACCGGGTGGACCAGCAGCTCGCTACCTTCGCCCAGGACGTCGCCCGGCGCCTGCAACGCGGTCCTGGCCTCGGCAACCGGGTGCCCCCGGACGGGCTCATCCAGCTCCGCGACCGCGACGGGAAGGTGGTCGCCACGCTGGCCGGGCTGGAGACCGAGAACCGGCCGGGGCCCGTGCTGCCCGGCCTGGGCGCGGCGCCCGCCTGGGAGCCGGAGACGGTGCGCGCGGCGACGGGCGGGGGAGAGTGGCGCGTCCGCGTGGTCTCCGTGGTGGGGGTGGGAAGCGTCGTCATCGCGATCGACCTGTCGTCGGTCGACCAGATCACCGCGCGCCTCGCGCTGACCGAACTGCTCGGCGGTGGCGTCGTCATGGTGGTCCTCGCCCTGTTCGGCGTGGTGATCGTGCGCAGGAGCCTCCGGCCGCTGGTGGAGATGGAGCACACGGCGGCGGCGATCGCCGCGGGCGACCTCGGCAGGCGCGTGCCCGACCGCGACCCCCGAACCGAGGTGGGCAGCCTCGCGGCCTCGCTGAACGGCATGCTCGCCCAGATCGAGACCGCCTTCCGGGCTCGTGAGGTCTCCGAGGCGGCGGCCCGTACGTCCGAGGAACGCATGCGGCGGTTCGTCGCGGACGCGTCGCACGAGCTGCGTACCCCGCTGACCTCGATCCGGGGCTTCGCCGAGTTCTACCGGCAGAACCCCGCGGGCGATCCGGCCAGGCTCATGCGGCGCGTGGAGGACGCCGCGGCCCGTATGGGCGTCCTGGTCGAGGACCTGCTGCTGCTCGCCCGCCTCGACCAGCAACGGCCGCTCACGATGGGCCCCGTCGACCTGCTCGCCCTCGCGGCCGACGCCGTCCAGGACGCGCGCATCCTGGCGGGCGACCGTGACATCGCCCTGGAGGTCGCCGGTGACGTGGCCCCGATCGTCTCCGGCGACGAGGTACGGCTGCGCCAGATCGTCGGCAACCTGATGAGCAACGCGCTCACGCACACCCCGGTGGGCACCCCGATCAGGATCCGGGCGGGTACGGGCGGCGCCACCGCGTTCCTCGAAGTCATCGACAAGGGTCCGGGGCTCGCGCCCGACCAGGCGGAACGCGTCTTCGAACGCTTCTACCGCGCCGACCCCTCAAGATCGCGCACCCCGCCGACCCCCGGAGGCAGCGGCCTGGGCCTCGCCATAGTGGCCGGCCTCGTCGCCGCCCACGGCGGCACCGTCACCCTGGAGACCTCCCCCGGCACCGGCGCCACCTTCCGCGTGAACCTCCCCCTGGCCCCCGACGTACTCCCCTCAACGGTCTGACGGCCGTTCAGGAGGGGGCCGGGGTGGGGTGGAGGCCGGGGAAGGTTCCGTCGGGGAAGCCGTCCGAGGTGGCGCTGGTGGGGAGCTGGAGCTGGTCTCCTTCGGAGAGGCCGGAGCGGATCTCGACGTACTGGTCGCCGCGCACTCCCACCTTCACCGTCCGCTCGACGCTCTGCCCTCCGTTGCGGACGAGCACGGTCGCCACGCCGTCCGCCCTGGTCCGTACGGCCTGAACCGGCACGTAGACGGCGTCCTCGGCCTCGTCGAGCGTGACCTGGACGGTCGCCGACTGCCCCAGCATCAGGCCGGCCGGCTGGCGGTCGAAGGCGATCATGACTCCGTACTGCACGAGCTGGTCGCTGTTGGTGGCCATCACGTCGATGTGGGTGACCTCGCCGTCGTACGTCTTGCCTGCCCGGGTCGCCAGGGACACCGCGGCCGGTTGGCCGATCTTGAGGCGGCCGACGTCAGTCTGGGAGAACATGGCCTTGACCTGCAGTTCGTCCAGGTTGCCGAGGGTCACGAACGCCGATCCGGCGTTCGCCGCCGTGCCGATCGTGCCCGCGATGGTGAGGATCGTGCCCTTGGCAGGGGCCTTGATCTTCACTCCGGCCAGCGCGTCCTTGGCGTTCTGGAGCGTGGTCCTGGCCTTGCTGATGTTCGCCTCGGCCTGGGCCACCGTGGTGATCGCCTGGCCCCCTTGACCCTGGCCCCCTTGACCCTGGCCCTGGCCCTGGCTCCGACCTTGGCCCATGCCTTGACCTTGACCGCTCCGGCCTCCCTGTCCGCCCTGGCCTGACCTGCCCTGGGGCTGCCCCTGGGTGGGCTTGCCGCTCGGGGTCACGTCGTCGTGCCCGTCGGGGGTCCCGCAACTGGGGGACGGCTTGGCGGTGGGGGTCCCGCTCGGGCTGGGTTGGCCACTGTGTCCGGGGGCGTCGCTCGGCCCGCCCGGTGGCGGCACGACGGCGACGGGAGTCCGAGACGGCCGCGGCGCTGGGTGGCTCGGGTGCGCACCCGACGGCGAGGCGGTGGGCGCGCTGGAGGCGGTCGGCGTGGGGGCGCGGGTGGGTCTCGGAGCCGGGGTACGGGAGGCGGTGGGAGTGGGCTTCGCGGTCGAGGTCCGGGAGGTGGTGTGGGTGGGTTTGGGGGTTGATGTGGGGGAGGCGGTGGGGGTGTGAGAGGGCTTGGGGGTCGCGCTGTGCCCGGAGGTGGAAGCCCGCCCGGCCCGGCCTGCCGAGGCGGCGAAGCTCACGGGCGAGGATGGCACGGCGCTCGCGGAACCACCAGTGCCGG
>NZ_JBEZFH010000036.1:0-43068 GCF_040649355.1 Sphaerisporangium sp. NPDC049002
TTGACGGCCCAGGAATGGTAGCCGGGCCCGGTCCAGGTGCTCTCCCACTCGGCCACCGGGCGGCCCGGGGTTCGCGCCCCCTCCGGCCTACCCGCCCGCGCCGTACGGGCATCCCGGGCAGCACGCCCCGGCGCCCTACGTGGACCAGCGGGTGGCGGGCTATCCTCCGCCGCCGCCCATGGGGCCCGCCACCCGGGGCGTCGCGCCCCCGCCGACCAACGCCCGCCCGCACCTCCCCGACCAGGGGCGCGGCCCGTACGCGCCAGAGCAGGGCCGGGGGCCGTACGCGGCCGAGCAGGAGCGAAGGCGCGAGCCCGACCGCCCGCGCTACCGCACCGGGCACCCGCTCCTCGCGGCCCTGATGCTGGTCGTCGCGCGCGCGAGCGCGCGCATGCTCCCCGTGCTGGTCGGCGTCCTCATGGTCGTCGTGGCCCTGTGCCTGCGCGTCGGCGAGTACCTCTGGAGCGACCTGGCCGAGCGCCGCTCGGTCCGGGGGAACAGCGCGAGCGATCCGCTGCTCGCCGTGCTCGGCACGCCGTGGGCGTTGATCAAGGCCGCTCTCATGACGGTCGTGGTCACGCCGCTGGCGGGGATGTTCGGCCTGTGCGTGTGGGGCGCGCTGTACTTCCTCGGCGGGATGACCACCGACGCCGCCGCCTCGTGGGCGGCCTCGGCGTTCGTCGGGGGGCTGTTCCTGCTGCCGGGTGGCGGGCCGCCGCGCAAGGCCGTGGCCCGCACGCTCACCGCCGTGATCCGCAGCCCGGGTGCGGGGATGGTGGCGACGATCATCGTCGGCACCCTGGCGTTCTTCGCCGTGGTGACCGCGATGTCCGCCGTTCCCTCCTGGATCCCCTGGCAGGCGCCGTCGAAGGCGATCAGCGCTCTGAGCGACCACGCCAGGAGCAGCGCCATGGGTCTCATCGGCGGCCTGGTCAAGGACCTCATGAACAACCTCGGCCTCGGATTCCTCGCCTTCTGGAGTAAATGACCTGGTCATCGTTTCCTCGATCGCGACTTTGGAAAAAGGTTCGCCGAGGGCGCGATCGCGTAGACGGGGCCGGAAGGAGTGCCATGAGCGTGCCGACGGCTGGTCAGCTCGGGCCCTACCGCCTGCTGTCACGGCTCGGAGCGGGCGGGTTCGGCGAGGTCCACCTGGCGCTCGACCCCGAGGGGCACACGGTCGCGGTCAAGGTCCTGCATCCGCACGTCGCGGCCGACGAGGCGGCGCTCGCCCGGCTGGGCCGCGAGGTCGAGACCATGCGCCGGGTGCGGGGCCCGCACATCGCGGAGGTGCTCGACGCCTCCCTGACCGGCCCCCGGCCCTACCTCGTCACCCGGTACGTCCAGGGCCGGTCCCTGGCGGCGGTGGTCTCCACCGGGGGCCCGCTGCGGGGCGAGGAGCTGGTTCGGCTGGCGCGCGGGCTGGCGGAGGCGCTGGCGTCGATCCACGGAGCCGGCATCGTGCACCGCGACCTGAAACCGGCGAACGTCATCATCGGCGACGGGGAGCCCCACGTCATCGACTTCGGCATCGCGTACGCGCTCGACTCCGCCTCGGTGACCGCCTCGGGCGCCGTGCTCGGCACGCCCGGATACCTCGCGCCCGAGGTGCTGGAGGGCGGGGAGGCGGGTCCCTCGGCCGACGTGTTCTCCTTCGGCGCCACCGTGGCCTACGCCGCCTCGGGACGGCAGCCGTACGGCACCGGGCCGGCGACGGCGGTGGCCTACCGCGTCGTCCACCACGAGCCCGACCTCGATGAGGTGCCCTCGTGGCTGGTGCCGCTGCTGGGCGAGTGCCTGCGGGCCGACCCCGCTGCCCGGCCCACGGCGGCGCAGCTCTGCGCCAGGCTGGGCGTCGTGGCGCCGCAGGTGTCGGTGCCCCCGGCGCGGCGGCCCGTCTCCGGGGTCCGCGAGCCTCCCACCCAGGAGTGGAGGCCGGGCGCGCGGGAGGCCTCCGGTTCCGTCGATGAGGCGCTGGCCCGGCATCGCGAGAAGGTGCGCAAGCGCTGGGTGGTCGGCACGGGCGTCGTCTCCGGGCTGGTCGCCGCCGCCGTGCGGGCGTACGTACCGGAGATGTCCCTGCTGGTCCTCGCGGCGTACGGCATCGGGGTGCTGGTCGACGCGGGGCTGGGCGTCGCGGCCAGAGCGCGGGCGCGCGTGGTGTTCGACCTGGTCGGCGGGGCGGGTACGGTCGGTCTGTACGCCGCGCTGACCGCGCTGTTCAGCCCTTCCACGTTGCTGCTCGCCCTGGCGACGGTGATGGTCGTGCTCGTGATGGTCGCGTTCGCCAGCTGATCCGCCGTGCGCGGAAGCTCTGGAATAAGGTTCGGTAGGGTGGGAAATGAAGGTCGCGAGAGCCGGTACGGCTGCGAGTTTGCCCCTAAGCTACTAGCGGGTAACATAACGGGAGGAAGGGATGGTCCCCGACACGGAGATCGTCCCGGGCCACCCAACGTCACGGCGCCCCAGGGCGCATGACAGTCTGGAGGCGGCTCCCGGTGCCGGTCACCGGGGCAGCCCGCACGACGTGTGCGTACCCCACGTGCACGTGCCGAGGAATCGGCGCCAGCCCAGCGATGTGGTGGCGCCTGTGAAACGGGAGGTCGGCCACCGGCCATGAACATCGTCGTCTGCGTGAAGCAGGTCCCCGACACGGCGACCGAGCGCAAGCTGAGTTCGAAGGACAACACGCTCGACCGTGACGCCGCGGACGGTGTCATCAACGAGCTGTGCGAATACGCCGTCGAAGAGGCGCTGAAGATCAAGGAGGCCCACGGCGGCGAGGTGACCGTCCTCACCATGGGCCCGAGCAAGGCCTCCGACACGATCCGCAAGGCCCTGGCGATGGGCGCCGACAAGGCCGTCCACCTCCTCGACGACGCCCTGCACGGCTCGGACGCGCTGTCCACCTCCTACGCCCTGGCCCAGGCGCTGAAGAAGATCGGTTTCGACCTGGTCATCCTCGGCTCCGAGTCCACCGACGCCCGCACGGGCGTGCTCGCCGCCATGCTGGCCGAGCGCCTCGGCGCGCCGCAGCTCACGCTGGCGAGCAAGGTCGACATCGACGGGTCCGCCATCAAGATCCAGCGGGTCACCGACTACGGCTTCGACAGGGTCGAGGCCACGCTGCCCGCCGTCGTCTCCGTGGTCGAGAAGATCAACGAGCCGCGCTACCCGTCCTTCAAGGGCATCATGGCCGCGAAGAAGAAGCCGGTGGAGACCCTCGGCGTCGCGGACGCGGAGATCGACACCTCCCAGGTCGGCCTGGGCGGCGCCTGGAGCGAGGTGGCGGAGTTCGCCGTCGCCCCGCCGCGCGCGGCCGGCACCATCGTCAAGGACGAGGGCGACGGCGGCTCCAAGGCCGCCGACTTCCTCGCGTCGAAGAAGTTCATCTAAGGGGGACCGATGGCTGAGATTCTGGTTCTCGTCGAGCACGTCGACGGCGCGGTCAAGAAGGTCACCCTGGAGCTGCTGACGCTGGCCCGCTCGCTGGGCGCTCCCTCCGCGGTGTGGGCCGGTCCCGGTTACTCCGCGGACGCCAAGGCCAAGCTGGCCGAGTACGGCGCGGAGAAGGTCTACGTCGCCGACTCCGCCGAGATCACCGACTACGTCGTGGCGCCGAAGGCCGAGCTGCTGGCCCAGCTCGTCTCCTCGGCCTCTCCGGCGGCGGTCCTCGTGGCCGCGACCGCCGAGGGCAAGGAGGTGGCCGGGCGCCTGGCCATCAAGACCGACTCCGGCGTGCTCACCGACGCGGTCGGCCTCGGTGACGGCTTCGTCGCCGAGCAGTCGATCTTCGGCGGCGGCGTCAACGTGAAGTCCAAGGTCGTCAAGGGCACCCCGATCGTCGCGGTCCGCCCGAACTCCACCGCCCCCGAGGCCTCCGCGGGAGCGGCGGCCGAGGAGCAGGTGTCGCTCTCGCTGTCCGACGCGGCCAAGACGGCCAGGGTCGTCGAGCGCGTCGTGCAGGAGAAGGGCGCCCGCCCCGAGCTCGCCGAGGCCGCGATCGTGGTCTCCGGCGGCCGTGGAGTCGGCTCGGCCGAGAACTTCTCGATCATCGAGAGGCTGGCCGACGCGCTCGGCGCCGCCGTCGGCGCCTCGCGCGCCGCGACCGACGCCGGGTGGTACCCCCACCAGTTCCAGGTGGGGCAGACCGGCAAGACGGTGTCGCCGCAGCTCTACATCGCGGCGGGCATCTCCGGGGCCATCCAGCACCGGGCCGGTATGCAGACCGCCAAGACGATCATCGCGATCAACAAGGACCCCGAGGCTCCGATCTTCGAGCTGGCCGACTTCGGCGTCGTGGGCGACCTCAACCAGGTCGTCCCGCAGCTCTCCGAAGAGGTCGACAAGCGCAAGTAACCACCTCGCCCGCCGACGGCGGTCACACGTGGAGAGGGCGGCGCCGCACCCGCGAAGGCGGGGGCGGCGCCGTCCGCTTCCTGGCCGGGCGCCGGTGTGACCGTCGTGGTCACGCGGCCAGCTTCAGGGGCTCCCTGTCCGCGAGCTCGTGGATCTCGGCGCCGTCCGTACGCGTCTCCGTACGCGTCTCCGAGCGGGGCAGGAAGCGCGCGGCCACCGCGATGAGCACGCCCAGCACCACCGCCACACCGAGCGCCACCCGCAGCGTCGCGGCGTGGCTGATGAAGCCGATCACCACGGGCCCGAGGAGCAGGCCCGCGTACCCCATCGCACCGGTCTGGGCGATGGCCGGGCCCGGGTTGCCGGTGGCCGTACCGGCCAGCGAGATCGCCATCGGCGAGACCGTCGCGACGGCGAGGCCGATGAGGATCATCCCGCCGACGGCGACCACCGGGGACGACGTGGTGATCACGAGCGCGAAGGCCGCGGCCGTGGCGAGCCCGGCGGCGATGATCAGGCGGCGGGCGCCGAACCCGGTGCGCAGCCGGTCGCCGGTGAGCCGGGAGACCAGCATGCCCGCCTCGAAGATCGGGTAGCCGAGGGCGGCGACCGCCTCGGGCGCGCCGATGGTGTCACGCAGGAACAGGCCGTTCCAGTCCGCGACGGCGCCCTCGACCATGAAGGCGCCGAACGCGATCGCGCCGAGCAGGTACACCACCGGGGGCATCCGCCGCCTCGTCTCGCCGGATCCGGTCTCGGTGGACACCGGGTCCGGCAGGAAGCCGCGGCTGAGCAGATACGCTCCGGGGGCCGACACCAGGGCGACCGCCGCCAGGTTGGCCGTGAACGACACCCCGGCCGAGATGGCCACGGTGCCGAGCAGGCCGGCCGACATGGCGCCCACGCACCAGCCGGCGTGCATGCCGTTCATCAGCGGGCGGCCGTAGGCGCGCTCCACCGCCGAGCCCTGCGCGTTCATCGCGACGTCCACGGCCCCGAAGAACATGCCGAACAGCCCGGCCGCGACCACCATCCACGGGAACGACGGGGCGAAGGCCACCCCGAGCAGCGATGCCGCGCAGAGCGGAGCCCCGACCCGCAGGACGGAGCGGCTGCCCGCCCGTGCCATCACCCCGCGCATGGACTGCATGGTCACCAGCGCCCCGAGCCCCCACGAGAGGAGCACGACGCCGACCGAGGCCTCGGACAGGCCGAGTTTGTCGGTCAGCGCGGGGATGCGCACGGTGAACGTGCCGCACATGAGGCCGGCGAGGACGAAGGTGAGGATCGCCCGGGAGCGGGCGGTCCTCAGGTCGCGGGTCATCACAGGGTCCTTTCAAGGGTTCTGCACGAGGGCGTAAGGGTGTGTGGATACGTGGGGGGTCTGCCGCTCCTGGCACGCCGTGGTGGCGCGCGACGCCGTCGCTGGTCAGGCGGGGCCGTACCAGGGGCGCGTCCGGGTTGGGGAGGCACGCCTGCCGGGCCGGGGCGCGGCAGGGAACAGCCTGCCCTGCTCAGGCGGACGGGGGGAGTACGGAGCCCGGCCCCCGGGTGAAAGACCGGGACCGGCCGGAGGCGGCCCGGGTCAGGCGGGACCGCGCACGGGGACGGCCCTTCCTGGAACGGCCCGGAAGGGTGAGCGCCAGGGTCAAGGGCTCTTGAGGAGCCTCAGGAGGGTCAAAAGCTCTTGAGAAGCGCCGGGAGGGTCAAGGGCTCGCGAGAAGCGCCAGGAGCCCGCGGTGGAGCTCCTCGTAGTGGGCCTCGCCGTAGAAGCCCGGGTCGTGGGTCACCACATCCCACAACCCCTCGCACGCGAGCCGGACGATCTGCGCCGCCATCGGGTCGGCCTCGGTCTCCATGCCCTCGCGATGCCACCTGGCCATCGCCTCGCGCAGGGGCGCGAGCAGCTCGGGGTCGCCGGCCGCGCCGGTGACCACCGCCCAGCGTCTCAGGCGCCCGCTCTTGATCGCGATGAACGTCGCGGCGAGGTAGGCCCGGGTGTAGGTGCTTTCGTCCTGGGATGCGACTAAGTGGTCGAAGTCGGCGACGAGCCGCTCGATCATGCCCTTGACCAGGGCCTCTTTGGTGTTGAAGTGGTAGAGGAGACCGCCTTTGCTCACGCCGGCGCGCTCGGCCACGGCCGACAGGGTCAGGCACGGGGCCCCCTGATCGGCTAGCAGCCTTTCCGCCGCGTCCAAAAGCTCATCTTTCCTCACATCCGGAACTATACCGTCCAGACGGTACAGTCGCAAACTGGGTACCCTGGGTACGTCATGGCATACCTAGACCACGCGGCGACCACGCCGATGCTCACCGAAGCGATCGAGGCGATGACCGCACAGCTCGTGCGCGTCGGCAACGCCTCGTCCCTCCACGCGGCGGGCCGCCGCACTCGCAGGGTCGTCGAGGAGTCGCGCGAGACCATCGCCGGCGCGCTCGGAGCACGGCCGAGCGAGGTCGTCTTCACCTCCGGCGGCACGGAGGCCGACAACCTCGCCATCAAGGGGCTCTTCTGGGCGCGCCGCCAGGCCGCGGGGGCCGACCGGGTGCTGATCAGCGCCGTCGAGCACCACGCGGCCCTCGATCCCGCCCACTGGCTGGGCGACCGGCAGGGCGCGTCCGTCGAGCTCCTGCCCGTCGACGAGTACGGCCGCGTCCATCCGGACACCCTCCGGGCGGCGATCGAGAGCGATCCCGGGCGCGTCGCCGTGGTCAGCGTCATGTGGGCCAACAACGAGGTCGGCACTGTCCAGCGGATCCCCGAGCTGGCGGCGATCGCCCGCGAGCACGGCATCCCGTTCCACACCGACGCGGTCCAGGCCGTGGGGCAGTTGCCGGTCTCGTTCGCGGAGTCGGGCGTCGAGGCGCTCACCCTGTCCGGGCACAAGCTCGGCGGCCCGATGGGCGTGGGAGCGCTGCTGCTGGCGCGCGGCGTCGACCCGGTCCCGGTGCTCCACGGCGGTGGTCAGGAGCGCGACGTGCGCTCGGGCACCTTGGACGCCCCGGCGATCGCCGGGTTCGCCGCGGCCGTACGGGCGGCGGTGGAGCAGCGGGAGGAGAAGGCGGCCCGGCTGCGGGCCCTGCGCGACGAGCTGATCGCCAGGGTCAGGGAGGCGGTGCCCGACGTGATCCTCAACGGCCATCCCGGCGAGCGCCTTCCCGGCAACGCCCACTTCTCTTTCCCCGGCTGCGAGGGCGACGCGCTGCTGATGCTGCTCGACGCCAAGGGCATCGAGTGCTCCACGGGCTCCGCCTGCTCCGCGGGCGTCGCCCAGCCGTCCCACGTGCTGCTGGCCATGGGGTCCGACGCCGTACGGGCGCGCGGGTCGCTGCGGTTCACCCTCGGCCACACCTCGACCAGGGCCGACGTGGACGAGCTGGTCGAGGTGATCGGCGGCGTCGTCGAACGCGCCCGCCGCGCCGGTCTGACGTAGGCCTCATGGGCCACGGGACGTACACGATCGGGCAGCTCTCCAAGCTCTCCGGGCTGCCGGTGAAGACGATCAGGTTCTACTCCGACGTCGGCGTCCTGCCCGAGCGGTCACGCACCCCGGCCGGCTACCGGATGTACGGCGAGAGCGACCTGGCGAGGCTGGAGCTCGTCCGCGCCCTCCGCGACATCGGCGTCGACCTCGCGACGATCCGCTCCCTGGGCGAGCGCGATCTCCGTCAGGTGCTCGCCCTGCACCTGCGCTCGGTGGAGACCCAGCTCAAGGCCCTGCAGCGCACCCGGGCCGTCCTGCGGGCCACACTCGACCGGGGCGACACCTCAGAGGCCGACCTGCGCAGGCTCAACACCCTCGGCCGCCTCGGGGCCGCCGAGCGCGAGGCGATGATGGACTCGTTCGTGGCCGAGGTCGGAGGCGGGATCCGCGCCCGCGAGCAGTGGCTGACGCGGCTGAGGGAGGCCATGGTGCCCGAGCTGCCCGCCGAGCCGACGATCGAGCAGCTCGACGCGTGGCTGGAGCTGGTCGAGCTGCTCTCCGACGACGACTACCGGGCGAGTCTTCGCCGGCAGAGCACCGGCTTCTGGGAGAAGCGGCAGCGGGCCGGGAAGCCTGACGCGGCGGGCTGGGATGAGGTCAACGAGGCCGTGGTCGAGACCGCGCTCACCGCCCTCGACGAGGGGGTGGAACCCGCATCCGCCGAGGCGGGGCCGATCCTCGACCGGCTGGTGGCCCTGCTCGGCACGATGCACGGCGAGGCCGACACCCCGGAGTTCCGGCGGTCGCTCTCGCGGGGCTACGAGGAGCACGACCCACGTGCCGTACGCCACTGGGAACTGGTGGCCACGATCCAGAACACCCCATGGCCACCCCCACAAACCCGCGCCCACACCTGGATCGCCGAGGCCCTACGCCTCAACCTCCCCTAACCCGTACTTGATGCCGAAGGCATGGTCTGGAGTCGCTCGATCACGAGACGGTGGGGCAACCTCGGTACGCGGCTGCTGCGGCGATCAGGTCGATGAGGAGGTCGGCTGCGACCTAGGCGGTTGGGCAGGGCGTGCAGGTGAGCCCAGGCGAATGGTGGTCCACCGTGAGCGCGGTACCGCGATGGTCATCGGTCATCCGACAGGGAGGATTCGACCAGCGAGCAACGGGTCAGTCTGGAACGCGGCCTGACCAGAATCGGCACCTACGGCAAGCACATCCTGGTCGGTCGGCACGCCAAGGAAAAGCTGCGCCACCTGCTCGCCCTGGCCTGCACCAACCCGGCCGGTTCCCAGATCGCCCACCGCCCGCACGCCTGGTGCGCCACCCGCCACAGCCTGCAGGCGTATATCCCACACCCACTAACCTACCGATACCGGATCAAAGAGGACGACATATCCATCTTGCGAGAAGATTTCATGGTATCCCCGCTGTCGCAGCAGTTCGACGTCCGCAGCCTGGTCTTGGAGCGAATCGAAGTGCGGCTGCTTTTCTTTGAGGTCAGCCAGAATCCATGGGGCACGCTCGGGACGTGCTGCGGTCTTCGCAGCCCAGGCCACGACCTTTGTACGAGCCGACATGTTCGGACCGACGGCACTCGCCGCTTCTACGAGGACGTCGTCCGGAATCTGGCGCATGGCTTCCACAGCCGCTGCGGATCGGGGACCGGCCTTGTACCAGTTCGGCATGAACACGTTTCCGAATGCGAAGAAGGGCACGATACCAACTGCTATGACCGCTGTTACGACGGTCCAAGTCGGGGTGAACCAGTTCAATCGCCGTCCTTGAACGGCCCGGCGAAGCCGCACCGCGCCATCGACGCCGGCGCAGCAGAGGGCCATCACGATCGCGGCGTTGTAGTGGTAGCGCGTCCCCCACCAGCCGGCGGCGCCGGGATCGGTGGCAAGCATGCGTTCGGCCAGCAAGGCGGCGGGCGCCAGGACATAGGGCGACAGCAGTGGAAGGAAAAGGAGAGGAGCAATGAGCAGGAGAAGCGTCCACAATTTGGTGTCCGGGGTGGAAAGAACGCTAAGGATCTCCTGGGGCCGGGTCATGATGCGTGTGACTGCCGCGCCGGGGGTTCTGCCCCACTCGCTGTAGTACCAGTAACGGGCGGGGTCACCACCGAAGGCGGGCATGATCACGTTGCTGGTCAGCCACAGGAACCCCACGCCGGTGGCGATCATCACAGTGCCTGTACGGCGCCATTCGTGGACGAAGAGAAGGCTCACCCCGAGACCGATGACGAAGAGCGCCAGGTCTTCCTTGACCATGAGTAGGGCAACTGCCGCCGCCAGCACGTGCGATCGACGCCGGGCCTGCAGTCTTTCGAACAGAATTGCGGTGATCAGCGGTACGAAGGCGTACTCATGGAAGTGAAAGTTCACTGCCTCGGCGACGGGCCAGGACAAGAGGTAGGCGATACCGAGCAGATATGCGGCTCTTGCGCCGAGTACACGATTGACGTAGGTCCAGAAGGGCACCACTGCGAGGGAGAGAAGGGCAGCCTGCGCCACGATGAGCGTCTCCGGGCCGTTATGGATCCAGTACAGCGGAGCCAGCAACGCGAGGATCGGCGAGAAGTGATCCCCTAGCAGGGAGAATGCCGATCCGAGCTCCTGCCAGTTCCCCTTTACGAACGACAGGGGGGGGCCGAAGTTCGCATACCCTCGTACACCCTGGTCGAAGATGACAAGGTCATAGATTCCTGTCCGGAACGTGTAGAACTTGACTAGCCCGAGCAGTGAATATCCCAAGAAGGCGAATAGGGTAACGGTTCCTACAAGGTAGCCATGGTGGAGACCCGCAGGAGATCGACGCGAAGACATGACGCGGATCATGCCACGATTTCTGGTGTCTGACCGACGTTGTTGAAACAGAGAGGCATGCCAGCCCGACCGGTCACGAAGACAAGCCTGCGCCAATGAGGATGCTTCGAATCCCAAGCACCGACGGATCAACATCACATGATCACGGATAGCCGCCACCCGTCAGATAATCTATCAAAACGTCAACGGCGTAAACGCGGAATTGCTGCATAAAAAGGCGGAGCCTCTGTGATTAATAAATACAGTCCAGTGGCATCCGGTGTGAATTCATGGTTTCCTGGTGGGCGATGCGCGATCATCGTCAAATGGGATCGATCTCGGCCGACGCGGTTCCTGGCAAAGAGTGGAAGCGCCAGGTATCGATGCCCGATACTCACCCTCACCCGGAAGGTTGGGTGCGCCACGGATCAGCGCACCCAACCTTAAGTAAATCAGAACCTGCGCATGGTGTGGGCCGTCGAACTCTTACCAGACGGACAGTAGGCGCTGAGTCCGGTCCGGTCACCGAATGCCTTGGCGCCGGCACTCCAGTACCAGACCGCGTCGGAGCACTTCACACCGACCTGGTACTTCTGCGGGCCTGTGCCGTCGCACCAGCCGGTAGCATATCCGGTACCGCCGCCCTGGTAGTGTTGGATATCGCAGACACCGTTCCAGTCAGCGTTAGCTGCGGGGGCGCTCAAGAGAGCTCCCGCCATGGCGGCCGAGGCCAGTCCTCCGAGCAGAGCTGCGCGCATGCGTATACGCATAGTACCCTTTCTTTTGCATCTACGGATGTTCCGTGGGCGGGGGCGTTCCAGGCTTTCCCGCCCACGGCAATATTCGCTTATCGTTGATCATTCAGCAAGCCTTGTTTTTTTGGCTTAAGACTGCTTACTATCGCAGGCTTGACGGTCAATCTGACTCTCTGTATCGGGAAAACTGCGTTCCGCCCCTTTTTTTGATCCGATGTGAGCTTCGTCGAATTGTCTGCACTCTTAACTAGAAGAACGCTGGGTCTACGAATTCAGGCGGGGATGCTCAGTCTCGGCTGGCGCGGGTAGTTGCGCAGCGTGACATAGACGTTGGTTAGTCATGTCGCGGGAGCCGCACACGCAGCGGGCTTCGAGCTTGATGACCCGGTTGGTTCCTTTGCTCTTGGCGTCGGTGATGCCGGTGAGTAGGAACGTTTTGACCTGTGAAGCCGACGTGCCATCGTCTGCCGTTGGCCGGTATTTGCGGTGATGGGGGCAAGTTTCGAGCGCCGCGCGGGTACAACTGCTCCTGGCAGGTCCAGCGGCGCTTGTGCCACAGCACGGTGATCGGCTCGCCACCCATGCACAGGTTTCTCGGCGAGGTGACCACGCGCTGCTTGACCCGTGCCGATAACACCCCGCAGGTGGGACAGGCTCGCGCGGCCTCATCCTGGGTGAGCACGTGGACCACCCGATGGCCGCCATCACCCGCTCCACCCTGCTGACGGCCAGGCCCTACAGCAGTCGCGAGCGACGTCCGCCGACTCGTAGACATCCCTGACGAGGCGCAGGAGGGAGATTCCAGCGGGATCCCGCTGGAATCCCGCACCTCGTCGGGCGGAGGCTTGCGCCCTCGCCGGAGGCGAGTTCGTACTCGGGCACCAGGTCCAGACCGTCGACGCCGGTGAGACCTTGCCGGTAGGCGTGGGCGAGGCGACGGACGTCGGAGGCGTGCTGGAAGGTGACGTGCCAGGTGTAGAAGCGGCGCCCGATACTCCAGCCGGGCCGCCACCACCAATGGTCTGTCATCTGCTGCTGATCACTCACGCGTTCTCCTCACATTCTCCCGCGTGGGCGGAGTGAAGGGGAGCCTCGGGGGTCGCGCCTTGCTTCTTGGTATCGCGCCCGGGTCGGGTTGGGAAGGAGGGTCGGGGCGTGGGTCAGTTTCAGTTGAGGAAGGGGGAGATGGCGATCCAGCCGGGGTCGGTGGTCACCTCGACGTCGGGTGAGCCTTCCTTCCAGCTCGCGGCCAGGTCGCCGACCCGCGACGCCGCGTCTCCCGAAGGGTCGGCGTAGACGTGGAGCACGCGGGTGCCTTCCGAGCTCACGTGGACGGCGAGCACGGCGGTGCCGTCCAGGCGGTCGAGGCGCTGGGCCAGCCGCTCCTCGAACTCGCGGAGCGCGGCCGACGACGCCCCGGCGGGCAGGCCGTCGTCATCGGCCTCGGTGTACGGAAGCGTGATCGCGATGTGCTGGTCGAGCAGCGGGTAGTCGACCGGGCGAAGGGGATGGCGTGCGGTGGCGATCAGGGGTGCCCCACCGGCCGTCTGGCCCTCCATGAGCGCCCACTGGTCCCGCGGGTACTCGGAGGCGAGGTCGGCGACCACGGCGGGGAGGTGGACGGCGGGCACGGCGTCCAGGGGCTGGAAGGTGGCGGCGACGATGTCGCCCACCCAGCGGGCCACCTCGTCCTCGCCGAGCAGCCAGTCGAGGGCGAGGACGGCCGCCTCGATGCGGGTCTCGTCGACCAGGTCAGGAAATATCGGGTGATAGGCGGTGACGTCGATGCGCGGCGTCCCCTTGGGCACCCGCAGCCCGAGCACCAGCTTGTCGAGCGCGAACTCCCGCCCGCCCACGTCGAGGGTCAGGTCGATGGCGCCCGGGTTGGCCTGCCGGGACGGGTGGAACTCCCACACCGCGTCGGCCGGCGGCGCGGCGAGCGCCCAGCGGTGGGCCAGCGGCCTGAGCTCGGGGTTGCCGGCCGCCGAGACCACCAGGGCCTGCCGCGCGGCGCCGCCGGGCGCGATGTCCCAGACCAGCCCCGGATCGAGGGCGGTGACCGCCGGAACCAGCTCCTCGGCGAGCCCTGGGCCGTCGCCCGCCTCAAGCAGGGCGTCGATCCTCGGCCGGGCCTGCGCCCACCACGCCCAGAAACCGGCGATCGCCTGGACCGGCTCACCCGGCTCGTTCTTACGCCCGAACAGTCGCATGGCACTCGATCCTCCCAGGTGTCCGGCGCCTGTGCCAACGCCGGCCGCCGCGGGGCGCGGAGATCTCCGGTGGCCCGCCGGCATCGCAGGGGCGCGGAGATCTGCGGGTGGCTGTCGGCGTCGCGGGGGGCGGAGATCTGCGGGTGGCCTGTCGGCGTCGCGGGGGCGCGGAGATCTGCCGGACGCCCGCCGGCGTCGCAGGGCGGGTAACCTCGACGGTGTTATGAGTCTTCGTGTGCTTGCCGCCATGTCCGGCGGCGTCGACTCCGCGGTGGCGGCCGCCCGCATCGCCGAGGCCGGCCATGACGTCACGGGCGTCCACCTCGCGCTGTCGTCCAACCCGCAGTCCTACCGCACCGGCGCGCGGGGCTGCTGCACCCTGGAGGACTCCAGGGACGCGCGCCGCGCCGCCGACGTGATCGGCATCCCCTTCTACATCTGGGACATGGCCGAGCGGTTCCACCGCGACGTCGTCGAGGACTTCGTCAACGAATACGCCGCCGGCCGCACTCCCAACCCGTGCCTGCGCTGCAACGAGAAGATCAAGTTCGAGGCGGTGCTCGACCGGGCGCTGGCGCTCGGGTTCGACGCGGTGGCCACCGGCCACCACGCCCGGCTCGAAGACGGCGTGCTGCGCAGGAGCGTCGACCCCGGCAAGGACCAGTCGTACGTCCTCGGGGTCCTCACCCGCGAGCAGCTCTCCCACGCGATCTTCCCGCTGGGCGGCTCCACCAAGGCCGAGGTCCGCGAGGAGGCCTCCGCCCGTGATCTCGCGGTGGCCGACAAGCCCGACAGCCACGACATCTGCTTCATCGCCGACGGCGACACGCGAGGCTTCCTGGCCGAGCGGCTGGGCGCCGAGCAGGGCCCGATCGTCGACGAGGCGGGCACCGTCGTCGGCACCCACGCCGGGGCCTTCGGCTTCACCGTGGGCCAGCGCAAGGGCCTGCGCATCGACCGGCCGACCGCCGACGGCCGCCCGCGCTACGTGCTGTCGATCGAGCCGGTGTCCAACACGGTGACGGTGGGCCCGCGCTCGTCCCTGTCGGTCAGCTCCATCGTGGCCGAGCGCCCGGTCTGGAACGGCCCGCTCGCCGAGCCGTACGAGCCGGTGGCGTGCCACGTGCAGCTCCGGGCGCATGGCGAGGTGTACGGCTGCCGCGCCCAGCTCTCGGGCGGCGTGGTCCACATCGAGCTCGAAAGCCCCGCCACAGGGGTCGCGGCGGGCCAGGCGGCCGTCCTCTACAGCGGGGACGCCGTCATCGGCTCCGCCACCATCGCCACGTCCTCCTGAGGCCCCCTGGGGTTCTTCTGAGGCGCCCGGGTGAGGCGGGTGGGGTCAGCCGCCCAGGACCACGCTCTCGCCGGTCTTGAGGCGGCGGAAGTCGCCTCCCTGCGCCTTGCCCCGGCGGTCGAGGAGGCCGTCGACCAGCATCAGCCCGATGTCGTTGTACAGGCCGTCGTGGATGGAGTAGGCGCGCCTGGGCGCCACCTCCAGCAGGTAGTCGACCATCTCGGAGGCCTTCATCCACGGGCCGCTGGTCGGCGTGAGCAGGGTGCCCACGGGCTGCCCCGGCACGGTGAAGGCGTCTCCCGGGTGGAACACCTCGCCGTCGACCAGGAAGCCGACGTTCTGCACCACGGGCACGTCGAAGGCGATCACCGCGTGGTCCCTGCCGACCACCCCCACCTCGAAGCCCGCCGCCGTGAACGAGTCGCCGTCCCCGATGACGCCGACCTTGGCGCTCAGGCCCTCCAACTGCCTGGCGACGGCCGCGCAGGTCCAGATCGGCACGTCCGGTCCGAGGGAGGCGAGGCGCTTGACCTCCAGGTGGTCGAAATGCTCGTGGGTGATGAGGACGGCGTCCGCCCCGTCGAGCGCGGACTCCTCGGTGAGGCCCCCGGGGTCGATGACCAGGGTGGCCCCGTCCTTCTCCAGTCGCACGCACGCGTGGCCGTGTTTGGTGAGCTTCATCTTCCCATCATGGCCCTCGCCTCGTCCGCTGAGGGACCCGAGGGACCCGAGGGCCTGAAGCGGCGACCTCGCTCCAGGCCCCTTGTGAACGGATAACCGGCTTCCGGGTTCAGGTCCCGGTCACCGGGGTTGCCTCAGACGGAGACGCAGATGCCGGGCGGGTCGATGTAAATGCCGACATCCACCCTGACCTGGCCACCGCTGAGCTTGTCGAGCTCGGTGTCGTCGAGCACCTGCCCGAGCATCTCCGGGTTGTTCACGTTTGGCCCCTCCTTTCGCTGCTTTGGGGAACGCCCCCAACAGCATCTAGATCTACGAGGCCACGCTTGGAATCGGCTTGGATCAGGCTTAACTGCCCCTGGTGACGGCTATCCGAGGGTCAATTCCCCGTCCTGGCCGAGGCGAGGTCCTGGCCCTCGACCAGGGTCACGTACTCCCCGCCGAGGGCCATGAGGTCGTCGTGACGGCCGCGCTCGACGATCCGCCCCTCACGCAGGACGAGGATCATGTCGGCGTCCCTGACCGTGCTGAGCCGGTGGGCGATCACGATCCGCGTCTGCCGCAGCCCGGACAGCCGGGCCTCGATGCCGGCCTCGGTGGCGGTGTCGAGGTGGCTGGTGGCCTCGTCCAGAACCAGCATCCGAGGCTCGGTGAGCAGCGCCCTGGCCAGGGCGAGCCGCTGGCGCTGGCCCCCGGACAGGCCGTGGCCTTCCGACAGCGGCGTCTCGTACCCCAAAGGCAGGTGCGCGATGTCCTCGTCCACGCAGGCCAGCCGGGCGGCGGCCACCACCCGCTCCATCGGGGCGGACGGGTCCCCGAGGGCGATGTTCTCCCTGATCGTCCCGGTGAACAGCGCGGGCTCCTGGGTGACGACCCCGAAACGGCGCCGCAGCGCGGGCATCTCCTCCGCCGCCACGGGCACGCCGTCGTAGCGCACCTCGCCTTCCGCCGGCGTGTACAGCCCGAGCAGGACCCTCGCCAGGGTGCTCTTCCCCGAGCCGGAGCGGCCGACCAAGGCGATCTTCTGGCCCGGCTCCGCCCTCAGGGAGATGTCGCGCAGCGTCCAGGCGCCCCTCGGGTCGTACCGGAAGCCGACTCCGCGCAGCTCGACGTCTCCCCGGAGGTCCGGAGCCCTTCCCGCGCCCGCCTCGTGGCCGGTCACCCCCATCTCACTCTCCGGGTCGCTGTCCAGGATGTCGGCCAGCCGTGCGATCGCCGCTCCGGCGACCTGCAGCCGTTGCAGGGCGCTCATCAGCGAGTTCAGCGGGGTTACGGTGGCGAGCCCGATGGCGTTGAGCGCAAGCAGCGTGCCGAGGGTCATGCTGTGGTCGATCACCCTCCAGGCCCCCACCCAGAGCAGGGCCATGGGCGTGAGGAGATGGATGGCGTTCTGCACGGCCGCCATCCCGCCGATGGCCGTCGTGCTCCGCGCGCCGGCGTTCAGTTGCGCCGTGAGCAGACCGGACCACCGGTCCATCACCCGGGACTCGGCGCTCATGGCCTTGAGCGACTCGATCCCCTTGATGGACTCGATGAGCCGCCCCTGGGCGTCGGCCTGGGTGGCGAGCTGACGCTGCATGAGCGCGGCCGTACGCCGCCTGTTGCCGAACAGCAGCAGCGCGTGCGCGGCCACCGCGGCGAGCAGGCACCCGCCCAGCACGGGATCGCCCACGGTCACGAGCGCTACGTACACCAGGGTGAGCGGTCCGTCCAGCATCGCCGGGAGCACCTGCCCGGTCGCCAGCTCCCGGATCGCCGTGACGCCCTGGATCCGCGTCACCAGATCGCCGGTGCCCCGCTGGGCGAAGAAGCGGTACGGCAGGGCGAACATGTGGCGTACCACTTCCGTGGTCAGGTCGCGGTCGGCCCTGACCTGGAGCGCGGTGAGCATCCGTACGCGCAGGTAACTCAGGAGCAGCTGCGTCGCCGCGGCGACCGCGATGCCGGCGCCGACGAGGGGCAGGAGCCCGGTGCCGCCCGAGGGCAGGATCCGGTCGACGATCACTCCCGATGACAGCGGCAGCACGAGGCCGAGCGCCTGGAGCAGCAGCGAGGCCAGCAGGACCAGGCCGACCAGGCCACGCGAGCGCCGCAGGACGTCGGCGGGCATCCTCCGCCGCCATGGGCGCGTGGGGATGCCGAGCCGCCGGGGGCGGAAACCGGGTCCGGGCGTGGGCACGAGCACGACGCCGTTGAACCCGGCCGCGAACTCGGCGGCCGTCAGCCGCAGGCGGCCCAGCGCCGGGTCGATGATGGTCACGTGGCCGCGCCGGGCCCGCTCGACGACCACGAAGTGCGCGGGATTCCAGTGGGCGATCGCGGGGAGGGTCAGATCGGCGACGCGTTCTGGCGCGATCCTGAGCGCGACCGTGTCCATGTCGTACTCCCTGGACACCGTCACCAGGGCTCTCGCGGTCAACCCGTCGCGCGAGACGCCGGCCCTCTCGGTCACCTCGCGGGTCGTCGTGCGCAGGCCGTAGTGGTCCAGCACCATGGTCAGGCAGGCGGGGCCGCAGTCGGTCAGCATGTTCTGCCGCACGACCCGCATACGGCGGCTCACGTGGTTTCCTCTCGTCGTCGTCACAGGGGTGCCGGTGCCGCCCGCGGTCGGGGCCGATGTCGCCGGTCACGACTACAGATAGGAGGAGGTCCTTGGAATCGGCTTGCGTCGCACTGGCCCGCGCCGCCGCGGTCTCCCGTGCCGTCCGTCCCGAGGCGCTTCTAAGCTTGCGCCTTGTGAGCGAGTTTCCGTGGAACGCGGCGAGTGCCACCGGGGTGGGTTCCCACCCCGGTGATGACCATGTGGAGACGCTGCGCATGGTGTTCGGGGAGCTTCCCGACCTGCCGTACCTCCCGGAGCTGCCTGATCGGGGAGTGGGCGCGGACATGGTCGGGCGTACCGCGTCCCTGCTCGTGGAGCTGCCGGTGGAGGTGCAGCCGTCCGGCTGGCGCTTCACCGACCGTCCCGGACGCGACGTCCGCCGCGCCAGGGACCACCTGAACCGCGACCTGGACGCCCTGGAGGAGGTCACGCAGGGGTACGAGGGGCCGTTCAAGATCCAGGTGTGCGGGCCGTGGACTCTCGCGGGCGCCATCGAGCTGCGCTACGGCGACAAGACGCTCGCCGACCCCGGAGCGGTGCGCGACCTGACCGACTCGCTGGCCGAGGGGCTGGCCGCGCACCTCGCGGCGGTGCGCGCGCGGATACCGGGCGCGCGGGTCGTGGTGCAGGTGGACGAGCCGGGCCTGCCGGGGGTGCTCGCCGGCACCGTGCCGACCGCCTCGGGATTCGGGCGGCTCGCCGCCGTCGAGGCCCATACCGCCTCCGAACGGCTCCGCGCCGTGCTGCCCTCCGATGCCTTCACGATCGTGCACTGCTGCGCGCCCGACGTGCCCTTCGGCGTGCTCCGTGCGGCCGGGTTCGGCGGCCTCTCGCTGGACGCGCGGTTCCTGCGGCGCCGCGACGAGGACCGCCTCGGCGAGGCGATCGAGGCGGGGACGGCGTTCTTCCTCGGCGTCGTCCCGGGCACGGACACGAAGCTCGCGGACGTCGACGTGATCGCCAAGCCGGCCACCGAGCTGTGGCGCAGGCTCGGCTTCGATCCGTCGCGGCTCGCCGAGCAGGTCGTGCTCACGCCGTCGTGCGGGCTCGCCGGAGCCTCTCCGGCGTACGCGCGGGCCGCGCTCGCCCGGTGCCGTGACGCGGCGCGCGTGCTGCGGGACGACCCCGGCGACGCCCGGTGATCGCGGCCATCGCGGTGATCGCGGCGGGGGGATCGCGGCCGGTAGCGGCGGGCGTTCCTGTGCAAGTTCGGTCAAGTTCGCTGCAAGGTCGCTGGTCTATCTCTTGAGGTGGTAACCGACCACGTCTTCAGGAGAGAAAGTCATGCACAGCGGTCTTCGCGTACTGCTCGGGCTCACCACCGCCGCCGCCCTGGGCCTCGGCCTGCCCGCCGCCGCGTCCGCCTCGGCGGGCGCTTCCTCCACGAGCCGGGCGTCCGCCGCCGAATCATGGTCCTGGGGGCCCACCGCCTCGTCCGACCGCAAGGGATGGGCGGGTGGCAAGATCCGTTCGACGAACTCCGGCCTGCGGATCACCGGAGACCTGTACGACGCGGGCGGCGCGCGCACGTGCTCCTGGTTGAAGATCAAGTGGCTCACGGACAAGGGGAAGTACCGCACGGCCACCTTCAGGAACTGCTCCCAGTCGCGGGCCCTCGCGTTCCGCGTGAACGCCGGGTACATGCTGAGCTCCACGGCCAAGGTCTGCCGGGGCACCTCCAAGAAGGTCACCGGCAAGTGCTCGCAGTGGGAGGGCGTCTGGGCACAGGGGGGCTGAGTTCCGGCCGTCCCGTCCCATGAGCGCGGGTACGGCCGAGGTTGACAGCGGCGGTCGTTTTGTACGGAAATGTCGGTGGTGGATGGCATGGTGGAGGTAACGATTCCCCAGGTAGACCGCATTCGCGGAGGCGTGAGCACTCGTCGCTGGCCGTAGCGTTCTCCTTGGGTTCGACCGACGAGGGGAGACGGCATGGCTGCCGAGGTGGAGGGCGTGCCGGTGGACGCACTGGAGCGTCACGCCGAGCTGGCCGAGCTGGCCGACGACGCCAACTGGCGCTACTACGTGCTCGACGCGCCGACGGTGAGCGACGGTGAGTACGACGCGTGGATGCGCGAGCTGCGCGAGCTGGAGGAGGCGCATCCGAGCCTGCGTACGCCCGACTCGCCGACGCAGAAGGTCGGCGCGCCGATCTCCACCGACTTCACGCCCGTGCAGCACCTCCGGCGGCTCGAAAGCCTCGACAACGCCTTCAACGACGCCGACCTCGCGGGCTGGCAGGCCCGCGCCGAGCGGCTCGTCGAGGCCGACCCCGGGCCGTACCTCTGCGAGCTGAAGATCGACGGGCTGGCGATCGCCCTGGTGTACGAGAAGGGCAGGCTGGTCAGGGGCGCCACGCGGGGCGACGGGCGCGTGGGCGACGACGTGACCGCGAACGTGCGCACGATCGCGAACATCCCCCACCGGCTCACCGGTGACGACGTTCCCGACCTGCTGGAGGTCAGGGGCGAGGTCTACCTCTCGGTCGAGGGCTTCGAGAAGCTCAACGAGCAGCTCGTGGCGGCGGGCAAGGCCCCGTTCGCCAACCCCCGCAACTCGGCGGCGGGGTCCCTGCGCCAGAAGGACCCGCGCGTCACCGCCCAGCGCGCGCTCGGCATGATCGCGCACGGCGTCGGCACCTGGGAGGGCTCCCCGCTCCCGGCGACGCAGTCGGGGGTCTACGAGCGGCTGAAGGAGTTCGGGCTGCCGGTCAGCGACCTCTACAAGGTCGTCGGGAGCCTCACGGAGATCGACGAGTTCATCGAGCACTACCGGCAGCGCCGCCACGACACCGCGTACGAGATCGACGGCGTCGTGGTGAAGGTCGACCGCATCGAGCTGCAGCGGCAGCTCGGCTCGACGTCGCGCGCGCCCCGGTGGGCCATCGCGTTCAAGTACCCGCCCGAGGAGGTCAACACCAAGCTCCTCGACATCCAGGTGGGCGTCGGCCGCACGGGGCGCGTGACGCCGTACGGCGTGATGGATCCCGTCGTCGTCGCCGGGTCCACCGTGGAGCGGGCGACCCTCCACAACGCCTCGGAGGTCGCGCGCAAGGGCGTGCTCATCGGCGACACCGTGGTGCTGCGCAAGGCGGGCGACGTGATCCCCGAGATCGTCGGGCCGGTGACCGCCCTGCGCGACGGGAGCGAGCGCGAGTTCGTCATGCCTACCCACTGCCCCGAGTGCGGCACCGAGCTGCGGCGCATGAAGGAGGCCGACGTCGACATCCGCTGCCCCAACGCCCGCTCGTGCCCGGCGCAGCTGCGTGAGCGCATCTTCTTCGCCGCCGGCCGGGGAGCGTTCGACGTCGAGGGCCTCGGCTACGTCGCCGCCACCGCGCTGACGGCCCCGCTGCCTCCGCAGGAGCCGCCGGTCCGCACCGAGGCCGACCTGTTCGACCTGACGATCGACCGGCTGCTGCCGATCAAGTCCGTCGTGCGCGACCAGGACACCGGCCTGCCCAAGACCGATCCCGAGACCGGCGAGCCGAAGGTCGTCACGTTCTTCGCCAACATGAGCGGCGAGCCGAGCAAGAACGCCGAGCACATGATGGAGCAGCTTGAGCTGCGCAAGTCCCAGCCGCTCTGGCGGGTGCTGGTGGCCCTGTCGATCAGGCACGTCGGGCCGACGGCGGCGCAGGCCCTGGCCTCGGCGTTCCTGTCACTCGACCGCGTCTTCGGCTCCTCGGTCGAGGAGCTGGCCGTGGTCGAGGGGGTCGGCCCCACCATCGCCGCGTCCATCCACGAGTGGTACGCCGAGGACTGGCACCGCGAGATCGTCGAGCGCTGGCGCCAGGCCGGGGTGCGCATGGAGGACGAGCCTCCCACCGGGCAGGGCCCGCAGACCCTCGCCGGGCTGACATTGGTGGTCACCGGCACCCTCAAGGGCTTCACCAGGGACGAGGCCGGAGAGGCCATCCAGAGCCGCGGCGGCAAGGTGACGAGCTCGGTCTCCAAGAAGACCGCCTTCGTGGTCGCCGGCGAGAACGCCGGCTCGAAGTACGACAAGGCGCTGAAACTCGGCGTCCCCATCCTCGACGAGGACCGTTTCCAGGTCCTGCTCGACCAGGGACCGGACGCCGTCACCCCGGCAGAGCCCGGGGAAGTGCCCGCCGAGCCCAAGGAGACGCCTACCCCCGAGGCCGGAGAACTCTCCCGTGAGGAGACGCCGGCCTAGCCCGGGAGGACGCTCGCCGGGGCCGGGAGGATTCCTTCCCGGCCCGCGTGATGGGACCCGTCATGGCGCCCATGAGGGCTTGATCCGAACTTTTCCGCCCTAGACGGATATTTCCCGAAAAATTTGTCATCCGTCATCGTCGCTCGTCACGAACAGGAAGAGCTGGAGCGCCGAAATTGCCGGTGACGGAACGTGCCCAACCGGTTTCGCGAAGTGGCCCAGAGGTCGTACCCTCCCATAGTGACCTCTTGGGGGTTTACTTGCCTATGACGGACCCATCCGACACGCGCGACACCGCACCTCGGCCCTTCTCCCCGCTCTGGACCTACCTGACCGGGGTCGTCGCCACCGGGCTCGTGGCGCTGCTCGTCGCCGAGGTCCGGCTCGGTTTCAGCGAGCTGGCCACCCTGGCGCGCACCCCGCTGTTCTGGATGCTCGTGGCCCTGGTCGTGCTGGGAGAGCTACGGCCGATCGTGGTCTCCACCTCGCGCCTGGCCGGGGGCACGGCGACCTCGACGCTGTTCACCTTCGCGGTTCTGCTCTACCACGGTCTGTCCGTCGCGGTGCTGATCCACTCGCTGGCGCTGGTCGTGAGCGGTCTGTCGCACCACAGGGCCTGGCACCGCACGGTGTTCAACGTCGCGCAGGTCTCCCTGGCCTCCACCGCGGCCGGAGTGGTGCTGGCCGCCTTCGGGCACCACCCCCATCCGGCCACGCCCTGGGTGCCCGAGGGCACCGACATCACGGCGGTCGCGCTCGCGGCCGTGGCCTACTTCGCGGTGCGCGGCGTCCTGGTCTGCGGGGCCGTCGCGCTGCACGAGCGCCGGCCGCTGCTCCGGGTGATCCGCACGACGATCGGGCACCAGAGCCTCGTGTACGCGGCCCTCCTCGGGCTGGCCCCGCCGGTCGTGGTCGTCATGAGCCACTCGACCGCGCTGGTCCCCCTGTTCGTCGCCCCGCTCGCCACGATGTACTTCACCGCGTCGCTGTCGGTGCGCCGCGACCACCAGGCCATGCACGACGGGCTGACCTCCCTGCCCAACCGCAAGCTGCTGATCCTTCGTACGGAGGAGGCGCTTGCCGAGGCGCGCGAGGACGTGCGGGTGGGCCTGCTCCTGCTCGACCTCGACCGGTTCAAGGAGGTCAACGACACCCTCGGCCACCCCGTGGGCGACCGGCTGCTGCAGATCGTCGCGCACCGGCTCACCCACAGCGTGCGGCCGGGCGACGTCGTGGCGAGGCTCGGGGGCGACGAGTTCGCCGTGCTCCTGCCGACCGTGCGCGACTCCGTCGCCGCCCGCGAGGTGGCCGCCCGGCTGAGGGCCGCGCTCACCGAGCCCGTACGGCTGGAGGGCATGACCTTCGACCTTGACGCCTCCATCGGCATCGCGCTGTACCCCGACCACGCGCCCGACTTCGAGCTGCTCCTCCAGCGGTCCGACGTCGCGATGTACTTCGCCAAGGAGGGCCGGACCGGGGTCGAGGTCTACCTCGCCGAAAAGGACCGCAACTCGCCCGAGCGGCTCAACCTCCTCGGCGACCTGCGCAGGGCCGTCGGCGGGAGCGAGCTGGAGCTGCACTACCAGCCCAAGATGAGCCTCTCGTCGGGCGAGGTGCAGGGCGTCGAGGCGCTGCTGCGGTGGTGGCATCCCGACCGGGGGCCGGTCTCCCCGGCCGACTTCATCCCGCTCGCCGAACAGTCGTACCTCATGCGCCAGATCACCGAGCACGTGATCGACGCCGCGCTGGAGCAGGCGGCCCGCTGGTGGCACTCGGGGCTCAACGTGCCCGTCTCGGTCAACGTGTCGGCCCGTGACCTGCTCGACTCCGCGCTGCCCGACCAGCTTGAGGCGGGACTCGACCGCCTGCGGCTCCCCGCCGAGGCGATCCAGCTTGAGGTGACCGAGCGCATCCTGATGACCGACCAGGCCTACAGCTCCGACTCGCTGCACGCGCTGGTCGCGCTCGGGATCCCGCTCGCGCTCGACGACTTCGGCACCGGCTACTCCTCGCTGGTCCGACTCCAGCGCCTCCCGGTGCGCGAGGTCAAGATCGACGGGTCGTTCGTCCAGCGGCTCGGGAAGTCGGTGGACGACGAGCGCATCGTCCGCTCGATCGTCGACCTGGTCAGGTCCCTCGGCCTGCGGTCGGTGGCCGAGGGCGTCGAGACCGAGGAGGTGGCCCAGCGCCTTCGCGACATGGGCTGCGACTCGGGCCAGGGATGGCGGTTCGCCGAGCCGATGCCGGCCTCCGAGACGACCGCCTGGCTCCGCGAGCGGCTCAGCTCGCCCTCGTACGACCGCTGCGAGTCCGCCGAGGTCACGACCCTCTAGGGCTTTCGCCCGGCCGGTGCGGGCGTGGAGATCCCCGGCTACGCGGGGCCCGCGGCCGTCCGACGCGCACATGGCCTCGGAGAACCATGGTTAATGGTTCGGCCACGTTCGGTCACGAGCCCTAGGATGACACTGTCCAATTGCCATCCATGAAACGGGTTAACGACTCATGTCCGCCATAACCCGCGACGAGGTCGCTCACCTCGCCCGGTTGTCCCGGCTGGCGCTGGCCGACACCGAGCTCGACCACTACGCCGCGCAGCTCGATGTCATCATCGGCGCGGTCGCGCGCGTCGCCGAGGTCGCCACCGACGACGTGCCGCCGTCCTCACACGCGCTGCCGCTGACGAACGTCTACCGTCCCGACGAGGCACGGCCCAGCCTGACCCCGGAGCAGGCGCTGGCGGCCGCTCCGGCCGTCGAGGACGACCGTTTCCGCGTCCCGCGCATCCTCGGGGAGGAGGCATGAGCCTCACCCGCAAGACCGCCGCCGAGCTGGGCGCCCTGATGGCCTCCGGCGAGGTCTCCGCCGTCGAGGTGGCCCAGGCGCACCTCGACCGCATCGCCGAGGTCGATCCCAAGGTCAAGGCGTTCCTGCACGTCGCCACCGAATCGGCGCTGGAGCAGGCCCGCGCGGTGGACGCCAGGCGCGCCGCCGGCGAGGAGCTCGGCCCGCTCGCGGGCGTGCCGATCGCGCACAAGGACGTCTTCACGACCAAGGACATGCCGACCACCGCCGGGTCGAAGATCCTCGAAGGCTACCGCCCGCCGTACGACGCGACGGTGACCGCGCGCCTGCGCGAGGCCGGCCTGGTGATCCTCGGCAAGACCAACCTCGACGAGTTCGCGATGGGCTCCTCCACCGAGAACTCCGCGTACGGCCCGTCCCACAACCCGTGGGACCTCGGCCGGATCCCCGGCGGCTCCTCGGGGGGTTCGAGCGCCGCCGTGGCCTCCTACCAGGCCCCGCTGTCCACCGGCACCGACACGGGCGGCTCGATCCGGCAGCCCGCCGCCGTCACCGGCATCGTCGGGATGAAGCCCACCTACGGCGGTTCCTCGCGGTACGGCGTGATCGCCTTCGCCTCCTCACTCGACACCCCGGGCCCGTTCGCCCGCAACGTGCTGGACGCGGCGCTGTTGCACGAGGCCTTCTCCGGCCATGACGTGATGGACACCACCTCGATCCACGCCGAGGTGCCGCCGGTCGTCGAGGCCGCGCGTCGCGGCGATGTCGCGGGGCTGCGCGTCGGCGTGGTCAAGGAGTTCGGCGGCGAGGGCTACCAGCCGGGCGTGCTGGCCCGCTTCCAGGAGGCCGTCGACCTGCTGGAGTCCCTGGGCGCCAAGGTCGTCGAGGTCTCCTGCCCGAGCTTCACCTACGCCCTTCCCGCCTACTACCTCATCGCCCCGTCCGAGGCCTCGTCCAACCTCGCCAGGTTCGACGGCATGCGCTACGGGCTGCGCGTCGGCGACGACGGCACCCATAGCGCCGAGGAGGTCATGGCGCTGACCCGCGCCGCCGGCTTCGGCTCCGAGGTCAAGCGGCGCATCATGATCGGCACCTACGCCCTGTCGAGCGGCTACTACGACGCCTACTACGGCTCGGCGCAGAAGGTCCGCACGCTGATCGCGCGTGACTTCGAGGCCGCGTTCCACCAGGTGGACGTCCTGGTCTCGCCGACCACGCCCACCACCGCGTTCCCGATCGGCGAGCGCGCCGACGACCCGATGGCGATGTACCTCGCCGACCTGTGCACGATCCCCGCCAACCTCGCGGGCAACGCCGCCATCTCGGTGCCGTGCGGCCTCGCCGACGAGGACGGCCTCCCGGTCGGCCTCCAGATCATGGCCCCGGTCCTCGGCGACGAGCGCTGCTACCGCGTGGGCGCCGCTGTGGAGAGGGCCTTCGAGGACCGCTGGGGCGGCGGCCTGCTGTCCCAGGCGCCGACGCTCTAGAGAGGAGGGACGGCGGCATGATCACCCGCATCGAGATCGACGGCTTCAAGTCGTTCGAGAGCTTCGCCCTCGACCTGCCGCCGTTCCTCGCCCTCATCGGCACCAACGCCAGCGGCAAGTCCAACCTGCTGGACGCCCTGACCTTCGTCTCCACGGCGGGCGTTCATGGACTGGACGCCGCCGTGGCCGCGGTTCGCGGCGACGCCCGGAGTCTGTTCCGGAGGCGCGGCGACGGCATTCGAGTGGACAGGATGAGCTTCGCTCTGGAGTTCATCCTGGGAGGGCTACCACAGCACGTGCCCAACCGCTGGCGTTACGAGCTCGATCTCGTTTGGGCCGAGCCCGAAGACGAGCTTGAGGGGATAGCCGTCCGTGGACAGCGACTCGTGGGGCTCTCTGCCGATCAGGACAGGTGGAGAGGTCTCGACGGCATGGCGCCGGAATGGGTCACCAGCGGATTGATCAGACACAAGGCCTCACGGGTCATCGAGATCCCCTCTGAGCTGCCCGCGTCATTCCCGGAGTCTTCGGGCCTGCTGTTGTACATGACGAGGGGGCCCAAGCGGGACAGGTCCGGCGCACAAGCGTCGAACGACCCCTCCTCTCTTTTCTCTGCATTGCTGGTCGAATTCGCGGGGGTTCGGTTCCTTCATCTTGAGGCCGGCGCGCTTCGTCAGCCCAGCGAACTGGGGGGCCCTCGGCACATGACCGCGGCTGGGCGTGACCTGCCCAACTACCTGCGGCACCTGGCCAGGGAAACCGGCTCGAAGAGTTGGCCGCTGGGAGTGGTCGGCGAGATAAAAATGCATCTCGTCGGCCTCGTGAGGGAGGTAAGCGACTTCGCCATCCTCGAAGACGAGCGCCGCAGGGATGTGCGGCTGGAGTTCTCGTCGCCGTATGAGCAGGGGCTAGGGGCCGACCTGGCCTCCGACGGCACGCTGCGAATGCTGGCCATCCTGGCGGTCCTTCATGATCACGGGACCATGGCCGTCGAGGAGCCGGAGAACGGCGTCTTCCCTGAACGGCTGCGGCAGTTGCTCGGCCTGGCCCAAGGTCTGGTGACCGATCTGCGCGAGCCTCCGGAGCGCGACGATGACGGATCTTCTGTCCGTTATCGTCAGGCGATCTTCACCAGCCATTCGCCGGTGGTGCTCGACGCGGTGCCGTACGCGAACATCGCGTTCCTCGACATGACCACCGTTCTCGAAGACGGGAAGGCCAGCAGGGTGAGCCGTGTGAGATGGCTCAGAGAGGGCGGCGGCCCCGTGAGGGTCGAGGGCGAGCGGTGGCCCCGGGTCACCGATTCGGAGCTGAACAGGTTCCGGGCCGGTTTGGAGGAACCGGTCTGATGCGGAGTCTGAGCTGTGTGCTCGTCAGGGAAGGCATCTCGGACGACTGGTACCTGCCGATCCTGCTGCGCCGGGCGCTTGAGGTCATGGTCGTCGAGCGTTTCCCCGGCTGCCGGGAGGTCCAGGAGGTCAGGAGTCTGCCAGAGGCGGGCAACCAGCATCCCGACCCTGTGCTGAAGTCCCTGGAGCAGGAGCGCGGCACCTTCGACGTGGTGCTTTTTCACCACGATGGGGCTCCGGCCGCCAAGTCGGATGAGGTCATCGGGAGGATGCGGAAGACGTGGGAGGACAGCACGTTCACAGAGCCCCTCGTGGCGGTCGTGCCGGTGCGCGAGACCGAGGCGTGGCTGCTCGCCGACTACGGGGCCCTGGTCAAGGTGCTGGGCCGCCAGAGACTGGCGGCCAGACTCGTCTCAGGTCCGGCCGTGGAGTCCTGCCGTGATCCCAAGGCGGTCCTGGAGGGGCTGCTGAAGGACGAGGCCGGGATGAATCCCGGCAGGCGTGGCGTGCTTCGCGGCTTCTTCGTGTCGGTGGCGGAGACCGCTGACATCAGTGAAATGAGGAAGGTGCCTGCCTTCCGGCAATGGTGGAATGACATGATCGAAGCTCTGGAAGGATTGGGTTACCAGCATGGTTGAAACGGCGACCGTCATGCCGTACGACGAGGCGCTTGAGCGTTTCGCGCCGGTGATCGGCCTGGAGACCCACGTCGAGCTGGGCACGACGTCCAAGATGTTCTGCGGGTGCCCGACCACGTTCGGCGCGCCGGCGAACACCCACGTCTGCCCGGTCTGCCTCGCGCTGCCCGGCGCGCTGCCGGTGGCGAACGACAAGGCCATCGAGTCGACGATCCGCATCGGCCTGGCGCTGAACTGCACCATCGCCGAGTGGTGCCGCTTCGCCCGGAAGAACTACTTCTATCCGGACATGCCGAAGAACTACCAGATCAGCCAGTACGACGAGCCGCTGTGCGTCAACGGGTACCTCGACGTCGAGGTGGGCGGCGAGACGGTCAGGGTCGAGATCGAGCGGGTCCACCTGGAGGAGGACACCGGCAAGTCCACGCACGTGGGCGGCGCCACGGGCCGCATCCAGGGCGCCGACTACTCGATCGTCGACTACAACCGGGCGGGCATCCCCCTCGTGGAGATCGTCACCAAGCCCGTCGAGGGCACCGACCGGCTCGCCCCCGAGGTCGCCAAGGCGTACGTCACCGAGTTGCGCGAGGTGATGCGCACTCTGGGCGTCTCCGACGTGCGCATGGAGGAAGGCTCCATGCGGTGCGACGTCAACGTCTCGCTCATGCCCCGGGGGTCGAGCGTGTGGGGCACCCGCACCGAGACCAAGAACGTCAACTCGCTGCGAAGCGTCGAGCGGGCGGTGCGCGGCGAGATCGAGCGGCAGGCGGCGATCCTCGCCGACGGCGGCAGGATCGTCCAGGAGACCCGCCACTTCCACGAGGACACCGGCGCGACCACGCCCGGCCGGTCCAAGGAGGAGGCGCAGGACTACCGCTACTTCCCCGAGCCCGACCTGCTGCCGATCGCCCCGACCCCCGAGTGGGTCGAGGAGCTGCGGTCCGAGCTTCCCGAGCTGCCGACCGTGCGGCGCAGGCGGCTCCAGGCCGAGTGGGGCGTCTCCGACCTCGACATGGCCGCGATGCACAACGCCGACGCCATCGGCCTGGTGGAGGCGACGGTCACGGCCGGCGTGCCCGCGGCCGACGCGCGCAAGTGGTGGATGGGCGAGCTGGCGCGGCGCGCCAACGAGGCAGGCACCTCCCTCGCCGACCTGCCGATCACGCCCGCGCAGATCGTGCGGGTCGTCGAGCTGGTGGCGTCCGGCGCGCTGAACGACAAGCTGGCCCGCCAGGTGCTCGAAGGCGTGCTCGCGGGGGAGGGCTCCCCTGACGAGGTCGTCGAGGCGCGCGGCCTGCGCATCGTCAGCGACGAGGGCGAGCTGTCCTCGATCATCGACCAGGTGCTCTCCTCGAACGCCGACGCGGCCGACAAGGTGCGCTCCGGCAAGATCGCCGCGGTGGGCGCGCTGGTCGGCGGTGTGATGAAGGCCAGCCGTGGCAAGGCCGACGCCGGCCGTGCCCGCGAGCTGATCCTGGAGAAGCTCGGCGTTTCCGAGTAACACCCCGGCCGTACGGCCGGGCGCACGGGCTCCGCGCACGTTCGCGGGGCCCGTCGTGCCGTCCGGGGCCCGCCGTACCCCCTCGTACTTAGTACGTGTACAAGCGGGAATTCTCTATACCTGGGACTGGATTCATCCAAAGATGTAGAGGAATTTGCGAGTGATGTTGGTTTAGGGTGATGCGGGGGAACCGGTACGGAGCGGGAGGAGACGAGGGCGTGCGGAACGCCGGAGCGTCCATCGACCCGCCGCCCGACCCGTTCGCGGCGGTGCGTCCAGACTCCCCCGTCGCATTGCCCGTCGACCGCCAGTATTCGAGGGACAGTACGCCCGCGCGTCCCGCGGGCGGGCGCAAGAAGCTTCCCCCAGGCGTTTCGCCCCTGCCGCCCGGCGTGTCGCCCGACATCTTCGCGCGGACGCCGCCGTCCGGGATCGGCGGGCCGGGCCAATCGGTGACCCTGCCTCCTCCCGCGCCTCCGGCCGAACCGTGGCCCATGACCGCGAACGTGCGGCTGCGCAGGAGCGCCGACGATCCGGCGGTCGAGCCCTCGGTCGTCATCCTGCCCGAGCCGTCCGAGCCTCGAAGCAGGTTACGGGTCTTCCTGATCCTCACGGGCGGGCTCGCCTTCCTCTTCCTGCTCGCTTACGCGATCCCCGCCACGTACATGTGGGGCAGGGTGCTGCCCGGCACGCACGTCGCGGACGTACACATCGGGAGCCTGACCGAGACCGAGGCGATCGACCGCATCCACCAGCGCTTCGACGGCAACGACCACGAAGCCGTCGGCCTCATGCTGGACGGCCGGCGGGTGGGGGCGCTCGACCCGCGCGACGCGGGGCTGACGATCGACGTGGAGGCCACGGTCGCCGACGCCAAGACCGGGTTCCCCAGTCCCCTCGCCGTCTGGCATTCGCTCACCGGAGATCGCGTCCTGCCGCTCCGGATCTCCACGAACTCCGCCAAGCTGAGCCAGCGGGTGCGCAAGATCGCCAAGCAGGTCGACCGGCCCGCCCACGAGGGGGCGATCGTCTACAAGGGAACGACCCCGCAGATCATCCCTCCCAAGGAGGGCGTCGTCCTCGACCAGAGGGCCACGGGGGAGGCGATCAAGCGGGCCTTCGTCAACGCCCCCGCCTCGGTGTCGCTGCCGGTGATCCCCGTACGTCCGAGGGCGGGCAAGGCCGCGTTCGACGGCCATCTGGAGATGGCGCGACGGGCGGTGTCGGCGCCGATCGTCCTGGCGAACGGCAGCAGGCGGGTGACTCTCTCCCCGCCGGTCATCGCCGCCCACCTGAGCTTCGCGGCCGACCAGCGCGGGGTGGTACGACCCCGGTTCGACGCCTGGACGGCCGCGGCGGGCCTTTCGACCAGGCTTGTCGGCGTCGCCGAGACACCGCGAGAGGCGGGGTTCGTCATCGAGGGCGGCGCGCCGAAGCTCGTACACGCCCGCACGGGCAAGGGCGTCGACGCCGCCAAGCTCGCCGCCGCGGTGGCCGACGTGGTCACGGGGGGCGGAAGCCGTACGATCCCGGTCTCCCTCGCCATCACCCAGCCTCTCCTCACCGACGAGGCCGCCATGAAGCTCGGCGTGAAGGAGCAGATCGGTTTCTTCACGACGTACTTCCCGTGCTGCGCCGCCAGGGTGACCAACATCCACAAGGCCGCCGACCTCGTGGACGGCCGGCTGGTGAAGCCGGGGGAGACGTTCTCGCTGAACGAGGTCGTCGGGAAGCCGGACGCCGCGCGCGGGTTCGTCCCCGCGCAGGCCATCGAGGACGACCGCCTGGTCATCGCCGTCGGCGGAGGCGTCTCCCAGCTCGCGACCACCATGTACAACGCGGCGTACACCGCCGGCATGGAGGACGTCGAGCACACCGCGCACGCGTTCCACGTCTCGCGCTACCCCCCCGGGCGGGACGCGGCGGTGTCGTATCCCGACACCGACCTGCGGTGGAGGAACGACACGGAGCACGGCGTCCTGGTCGAAGCCTCCTACAGCGCCACTTCCGTGACCGTGACCCTGTGGAGCACCAAGCGGTACGACCGGATCGACGTAGAGACCTCCGAGCGGTCCGACGTGACCCAGCCGGAGAGCAAGTCCGACAGCGACCCCGGTTGCCTCCCGATGGAGGGCGCGCCGGGATTCACCGTCACGGTCACCCGGGTCTTCTACGAGGACGGCGAGGTCGTCAAGCGCGACCGGCCCGAGACCACGGTGTACGAGCCGCAGGCGAAGGTGACCTGCGTACACGCGCGCACGACCCCGATCGCAGGGTCCGCCGGGCGCGAGAGTCCGAGCCCGGACACCATCGTGGAGCCGCTGCCGGGGTGACCCCCCTCAGCTCATGGGGATGATCAGGATGCGGTCGTCGCCCTCCCTGGGGGAGCCCCGCCCGTCCTTGTTGCTGGTCGACACGTACAGGTTGCCGTCCGGCGCCGCCGCGACGGCCCGCAGCCGGCCGAACCGGCCCTCGTACCGGGGGATGGGCTTGCCCACCTGGCCGGAGGCGGACAGCGGGATCTGCCACAGCCGCGTCCCGCGCAGCGCCGCCACCCACAGCGACCCGCCCGCGTAGGCCATGCCGGACGGGGACGACTCGTCGGTGGACCAGGTCAGCAGGGGGTCGACGTACTGCTTCTGGCCGCCGAAGCCCTCCACCGCGGGCCAGCCGTAGTTCCTGCCCTTCTTGATCAGGTTGACCTCGTCGTAGGTGTTCTGGCCGAACTCCGAGGCGTACATGCGGCCGGAGGGGTCGAAGGCCATGCCCTGGACGTTGCGGTGGCCGTAGCTCCAGATCACGTTCTGGAACGGGTTGCCGGGGGCGGCCTTCCCGTCGGTGGTCATGCGAAGGATCTTGCCGCCCAGCGAGCCGAGGGCCTGGGCGAGGGGACGGTCGCCGGTCTCGCCCGTCGAGGCGTACAGGTACCCGTCGGGGCCGAACGCGAGCCGCCCGCCGTTGTGGATGCTTCCCTTGGGGATGCCGCTGAGGATCGTCTCGGGGTCCTTCAGGCCGCCGTCGTAGCGGTAGCGCACGATGCGGTTCTCGGTCGCCGCCGTGAAGTACACGAAGACATGGTGATCCTGCGTGAACTTCGGGGAGACCGCGACGCCGAGCAGGCCGCCCTCCCCGCTCGCGGACACGCCGTCGACCACCCCCACCGGGCTGGTCTCCCCGGCCGGGGTCACCCGCAGCAGGCGCGCGGAGTCGCGTTCGGTCACCAGCGCGTCGCCGCCGGGCAGGAACGCGATCGCCCACGGCACGGACAGCCCCTCGACGAGCGTCCGGGGCTCCCCCGGCTCCTTCTGGGGAAGGGAACTCGCCGGAGGGGACGGTGTGCCGCCCTCCTCGCCGCCTCCGCGCGCCGCCGTCCCGGGGGTGCATCCGGCCACCAGCGCCACCGCCGTGATCGCGGCGAACGCCCGCCGGGCGACCGCGGCGCGCCAGTGGGTGGTGGCTCGGGGCTCGATATCGCGGGAACAAAAGGTTCGGTTCGACATAGTGGACCTCCTCCGTGACTCCATACTGGTGCCGGCGTCACGAGGTTCCCGGCCCAGTAGGGGGTCGTTAGGCTTGACGGTCATGAAGATTTGGGCTCCCTCGCAGGCCGTCGTCGAAGTTCTGACCGATCTGCCCGACGTCGACTGCGTCCTGTACGACGGTGGCCCGCGGCCGCCCGAGGGGGCCGAGGAGATCGAGGTCTGGGTTCCCCCTCTGGTGCCCCCGCGCCAGACCCCGGAGCTCCTTGGCCGCATGGCCAAGCTGCGTCTGCTGCAGACCGTCACGGCGGGCGTGGAGGCCTACCGCCCGCACCTGCCCGACGGGGTCGTCCTGTGCAACGCGCGGGGCGTGCACGAGGCCGGGACCGCCGAGTGGGCCGTGGGCGCGATGATCGCGGTGCTGCGCGACTTCCCCGCCTTCACCGGCGCCCAGCGCCGGGGCGAGTGGGCCTACCGCTACACCAGCGCCCTGGCCGACGCGACCGTGCTGATCGTCGGGTACGGCTCCATCGGCCAGGCCCTGGAGCGTCGCCTCGACGGGTTCGAGGTCGACGTCGTACGGGTGGCGAGCACCGCCCGTGAGGGCGTCCACGGGCAGGACGAGCTTCCCGCCCTGCTGCCGGAGGCCGATGTGGTGGTGCTGCTCGTGCCCTCCACCCCGGGCACGGCGGGCCTGGTGGACGCCGCGTTCCTCGCGAGGATGAAGGACGGCGCGGTGCTGGTCAACGCGGCCAGGGGCCCCGTGGTCGACACCGGCGCGCTCGTCGCCGAGCTCCAGCGGGGCCGGATCAGGGCCGCGCTCGACGTGACCGACCCCGAGCCCCTTCCCGAGGGACATCCGCTCTGGACGGCTCCGGGAGTCTTCATCACGCCGCACGTGGCCGGCAGCACGCCCGCCTCGATCCGGCGCGTGCGCAAGCTCGTACGGTCTCAGATGCTGAGATATTTGTCCGGGGAGCCGCTGAACAACGTGATCACGGGGTCCTACTGACACGCTTGACATGTCTTTCTGACTCGGACCGATAGGAAAGCAAACCCAGACCGTGGCTGCCTCGTGACCTCCGCTGCGTACCGTGAATCTCACCACGCGAACCGTTCGCGGGCACCACGGCGGTTATCAGATCGGTGACGACTGGGCGGTTGTCGCCCCTTCCGCCGCCGGGCGGGCGCGACACTGGCGACGTGACAGGGATGAGCCGCATGGGCGACGACGTTGAACGGCCTTCGTGACCCAAGGGTCCCGTTGACCGCCGCCGCCGGGCTCGGCGCGGTGGGCCTCGCGGCTGCCCTTCTCGTCGGCGGGTCCTCCACCGTCGTCACCGCGGTCGCGGGAGTGGTGGCGGGACTCCTCGCCGTCGTCTCGCTGTTCGTGGCGGCCATACGCACCGCCCCGCCTCCCCCCTCCTCGTCCTGGCGCTGGCTCGCCGGGGGGGCGATCACCTGGCTGGCGGGCGTCGGCCTGCGGCCGATCGCCGAGGGCACACCCTTCGTGCTGACCTTCGCCGACGTCCTGCTGCTCGTGGGCACCCTGCTGCTCGCCATCGGATGCGGCGTCAGCGTGGGGCGTCCCGCGTACGGCAGGTCGCTGCTCCACTACGTCTCCAGCGCTTACGTGAGCGCCGCGTCCCTCTTCACGATCTGCTGGGTCGTGCTGCTCGCGCCCGCCTACGCCAAGGCCGAGGAGCCGAGCACGCTGGCCCTGCCCGTGGTGTGCCTGCTCATGACCTGTGCCGTGGCCCCCGCCGTGCTGGCCGCCCGCTCCGGCGGACGGCGGGCGGGCATGGCCGCGCTCGCCGTGCTCGCGGCGATCACCGTCGGGGAGCTGGCCACGGCCCTCGGGCGGCTGACCGCGGGCGGCACCCCGCCGCTCGTCGCGGGCATGTTGGCCTCGGTCACCTTCCTGCTGCTCGCCGCCACGCCCTGGGCGAGCCGCGCCTGCGCCAAGCCGGTACGGTCCGCGCCCTCCTCCGTGGTCGACGGCGCGCCGCTGGCCCTGGCGGGCGTCGCCGCCGTCGTCCTGGTCGTACGCGTGCTCGCGGGCCGGCCCGACGACCCGGTGCCGGTGCTGCCGATCGTCGCGGGCTCGGTCGTGGCCGTGCTCCTCGCCCGGGTGTTCGTGCTGGCCCTGGAGACCGCGAGCATGCGCGGCACCGTGGAGTCGGGCGAGCGGCGGCTCATGCACCTCGCCGAGAGCGCCGGCGACCTCGTCCTCGTCTGCGACCCCGAGGGGGTCGTCCGCGAGATGGGGTCCGGGGTCGAGGAGCTTTACGGCTACCGCCCGGAGGATCTGGTCGGCACCTCGATCTTCGACTACGTGCATTCGGAGGACGCTCCCGCCGTCCAGGCGGCGCTGCGGGCGATGTCGGCCGATGAGGAGTCCTCCGCCGACCGCCAGAGCGCCTGCAGGGTCGCCTGCCGGGTACGCGCGGCCGACGGCACCTGGTGCCCCGCGGAGTCCGTCGCCACCCGGCACCCGCGCGAGGGCGAGGATCTCGTCCTCATCTCCACGCGCGACGTCAGCGACCAGGTCGCCCTGCGCAACCAGGTAGCCCACCTGACCTTCCACGACGGTGTGACCGGCCTGCCCAACCGCGCCTACTTCGAGGAGCGCACCCGCGAGGTGCTCGCCCGCAGGGGCACGGGGCGCACGGCCGTGGTCTTCGTCGACCTCGACGGGTTCACCGGCGTCAACGACTCCGTGGGCCACGCCAGCGGCGACTACCTGCTCAGCCAGGCGGCCCGGCGGCTGCGCGCGGCCGTACGCGCGGACGACACGCTGGCCCGCTGGGGCGGCGACGAGTTCGCGGTGCTCCTGGAGTCGGGCAGCTCGGGCGGGTTTGGCGCGTCGGGGAGCTCGGGCACGGCGGACGCGCAGATCGCCATCGACCTCGCCGAGCGGCTGGTGCGCGCGGTGTCCTCAGAGCCCTTCCGGGTGGCCGACCGCGACATCGCGCTGACCGCCAGCGTCGGGGTGGCGTTCGCCGAGGACGGCGTCCCCGCCGGCGACCTCATCCGCAACGCCGACGTGGCGATGGCCAGGGCCAAGGAGCTCGGCGGGCGCCGGGTCGAGGTGTTCGCCGCCCACATGCACGCCGACGTCGTACGGCGGCTTGAGCTGGCCGCCGACCTCCAGCGCGCGCTGCTCGCCAACCAGTTCGCCGTGGAGTACCAGCCGGTGGTCGACCTCGCGACGTCGCGGGTGACGGCGGTGGAGGCCCTGGTGCGCTGGTGGCGGGGGAGCACGTTCGTCCCTCCCCAGCAGTTCCTCGGCGCCGCCGAGGACACCGGGCTGATCGTCCCCCTGAGCGAGTGGATCCTGCGGGAGGCCTGCCGCGAGGTCGCCGGCTGGCGGGCGTCGTCGTGGGACATCGGGCTCTCGCTCAACCTGTCCAGCCGCCAGATCACCGATCCCCGGTTCGTCGAGACCGTCGAGGAGGCCCTCGCCGAGAGCGGCCTGCCCGCGAGCGCCCTGACCCTCGAAGTCATCGAGGAGATGCTCGTCGAGGACGCAGAGGAGATCATCAACCGCCTGTCGGAGCTGCGCGCTCTCGGCGTGCGGCTCGCGATCGATGACTTCGGCACCGGGTACGCGTCCCTCGCCCTGCTCCGCAGGCTGCCCGTCGACATGATCAAGATCGACCCGTCGTTCGTCTCAGGTCTCGGCCGCGATGAAACGCTCACCCTGCTCACCCGCACGATCGTGCGGCTCGGCCACGATCTCGGGCTGATCGTCGTGGCCGAGGGCATCGAACGTCCCGAGCAGCTTGAGCTCCTGCGTGAGATGGGCTGCACCCGAGGTCAGGGCTATCTGGTGGCCAGGCCCATGGCGGCGAGAGGGGTCGACTCGCTGATGCGTACGAGCCTGTCGCCACTCCAGAACACCGCTTAGCTTTCTCCCTCCGAGATCCCATATTGTGAGACATGTGTCCGGGGATTTGACACGTCGGATGTGTCAGGGGCTATCGTTGCGGCATGCGTATCACTGGGGACCTCATCGCCGGGCTCTCGCGAGCCTGGCTTGACGGTGTAGTACTTCGCCGGCGCGCGGGTCGCTGACGAAGAGTCCCCAGCCTGCGCGCCAGCCCCAGCACCGCCATACCGGCGGGCGGGGCATTTTTTATGGCCACACCCAGCTCAGCCACGCAAGGAAACGAGCCGATGACCGAAGAGATGACAGGTGCGCAGGCCCTCGTCCGGGCACTGGAACAGGTCGGGGTCGACACGGTGTTCGGGATCCCCGGCGGTGCCATCCTGCCCGCCTACGACCCGCTCTACGACTCCACCAAGCTCAGGCACGTGCTCGTACGTCACGAGCAGGGTGCCGGCCACGCAGCCGAGGGGTACGCCCAGGCGACCGGGCGCGTCGGGGTGTGCATGGCCACCAGTGGTCCCGGCGCCACCAACCTCGTGACCGCCATCTCCGACGCCTACATGGACTCGGTGCCGATCGTCGCGATCACCGGCCAGGTCGCGTCTCCTCTGATCGGCACGGACGCCTTCCAGGAAGCCGACATCTCCGGCATCACCATGCCGATCACCAAGCACAACTTCCTGGTCACCGACGCCGACGACATCCCCCGGATCATCGCCGAGGCATTCCACATCGCCTCAACCGGTCGTCCGGGCCCCGTGGTGGTCGACATCTCCAAGGACGCGCTCCAGGCGAAGACCACCTTCGCGTGGCCGCCCACGATGCGCCTGCCCGGCTACCGTCCGGTCACCCGGCCGCACTCCAAGCAGATCAGGGAGGCCGCGCGCCTGATGGTCGAGGCCAAGCGGCCGGTGCTCTACGTCGGCGGCGGCGTGCACAAGGCGCGGGCGTCGGCCGAGCTGGCCGAGCTGGCCGAGCTGACCGGCATCCCCGTGGTCACCACGCTGACGGCCAGGGGCACCTTCCCCGACAGCCACCGGCTGCACCTCGGCATGCCCGGCATGCACGGCACGGTCGCGGCCGTCGGCGCCCTCCAGCGCAGCGATCTGATCGTCGCCCTCGGCACGCGCTTCGACGACCGTGTGACCGGTCGGCTCGACAGCTTCGCCCCGCACGCCAAGGTGATCCACGCCGACATCGACCCGGCCGAGATCTCCAAGAACCGCCACGCGGACGTCCCGATCGTGGGCGACTGCCGGGAGGTCCTCACCGACCTGGTCGCGGCCGTCGAGCACGAGCACACCGAGGGTCGCGCCGGCGACTACGCCGCCTGGTGGACCCTGCTCCAGGGCTACAAGGACACCTACCCCCTCGGGTACGACCAGGCCGAGGACGGCTCGCTGTCCCCGCAGTACGTCATGGAGCGGCTCAGCGAGATCGTCGGGCCGGACGCCTACTACCTGGCGGGCGTGGGCCAGCACCAGATGTGGGCCGCGCAGTTCGTCAAGTACGAGATCCCCGGCACGTTCATCAACTCGGGCGGCGCGGGCACCATGGGCTTCGCGGTCCCGGCCGCGATGGGCGCCAAGATGGGCCGGCCCGAGGCCACGGTGTGGGCCATCGACGGCGACGGCTGCTTCCAGATGACCAACCAGGAGCTCGCCACCTGTGCCATCGAGGGCGTGCCGATCAAGGTGGCCGTCATCAACAACGGCAACCTCGGCATGATCAGGCAGTGGCAGACGCTGTTCTACAACGAGCGCTACTCGAACTCCGACCTGAAGACGGTCCGTCGCATCCCCGACTTCGTGAAGCTGGCGGACGCGTACGGTTGTGTCGGCCTGCGGTGCGAGCGGCCAGAGGACGTCGACGCGACGATCCGCAAGGCCATGGAGATCAACGACGTGCCCGTGGTCATCGACTTCGTCGTCCACAAGGACGCCATGGTCTGGCCCATGGTCGCGGCGGGCACCGGCAACTACGAGATCAAGATCGCACGGGACATGGCTCCCGTGTGGGACAACGAGGAGCTGCTGTGAGCCGCTTCGCACGCCTGACGGGTTTCGCGGGAGGGAACGCATGAGCCGCCACACGCTGTCGGTTCTCGTCGAGAACAAGCCGGGCGTCCTCGCCCGGGTCGCCTCGCTGTTCAGCAGGCGGGGCTTCAACATCGACTCGCTGGCCGTCGGGCCGACGGAGCACGCCGACGTCTCGCGGATGACCATCGTCGTCAGCGTCGCCGAGCTTCCGCTGGAGCAGGTCACGAAGCAGCTCAACAAGCTGGTCAACGTGATCAAGATCGTCGAGCTCGACTCCTCCCAGTCCGTGCAGCGGGAGCTGACGCTGATCAAGGTCAGGGCCGACGCCGAGACGCGCGGCAACGTGCTGGAGCTCGTGCAGCTCTTCCGCGCCCGCTGCGTGGACGTCGCCACGGACGCGGTGACCATCGAAGTCACCGGCACGCCGGACAAGCTCGACGCCTTCATCAGGGTGCTGGAGCCGTTCGGCATCAAGGAGCTCGTCCAATCGGGCATGGTGGCCATCGGCCGCGGCGCCCGTTCCATCACCGACCGCTCGCTCCGGGCCCTGGACCGCAGCGCTTGAGCGCGCGGGCGCGAGCCGTACGAAATCACGAAAGGCAAGCTAGTGACTGAGATCTTCTACGACGACGACGCCGACCTGTCGATCATCCAAGGTCGGCACGTGGCCGTGCTCGGGTACGGCAGCCAGGGCCACGCCCACGCGCTGTCGCTCCGGGACTCCGGCGTGGATGTCCGGGTGGGCCTGCCCGAGGGCTCCAAGAGCCGCGAGAAGGCCGAGAACGACGGCCTGCGCGTCGTCAGCCCGGGGGAGGCGGCCGAGGAGGCCGACCTCATCATGATCCTCGCGCCCGACCACATCCAGCGTCACCTCTACGCCGAGCACGTCGCGCCGAACCTCGTCGAGGGCGACGCGCTGTTCTTCGGGCACGGCCTCAACATCCGCTACGGCCTCATCGACGCGCCCGAGGGCGTCGACGTCGCCATGGTGGCGCCCAAGGGCCCGGGCCACCTGGTCCGCCGGCAGTTCACCGCCGGTCGCGGCGTCCCGGTCCTGGTCGCCGTCGAGAAGGACGCGACCGGCGACGCCTGGCCGCTGGTGCTCTCGTACGCCAAGGCCATCGGCGGCACCCGCGCCGGCGCGCTCAAGACGACCTTCACCGAGGAGACCGAGACCGACCTGTTCGGCGAGCAGGCCGTGCTGTGCGGCGGCGTGTCCGAGCTGATCAAGACCGGCTTCGAGACGCTGATCGAGGCCGGCTACCAGCCCGAGGTCGCCTACTTCGAGTGCCTCCACGAGATGAAGCTCATCGTCGACCTCATGTACGAGGGCGGCATCTCCAAGATGTACTGGTCGGTCTCCGACACCGCCGAGTACGGCGGCTACTCGCGCGGGCCGCGCGTCGTCACCTCCGAGACCAAGAAGGAGATGGAGCGCATCCTCGGCGAGATCAAGTCGGGTGAGTTCGCCCGCGAGTTGGTCGAGGAGTTCGACGGCGGCCAGAGCAACTTCCGCAAGTACCGCGAGGAGCTGGCCGAGCACTCCATCGAGAAGACCGGCGCCAAGCTCCGCCCGATGATGAGCTGGCTCAAGGAGAAGTAACCCTCCTCGGCCATTCCGCGTGACAGTGATCGCCCGAGCCCAGCTCGGGCGATCACTGTTTCCGGCTCGACCTTCAGCTTGTCTTCGGTGATAGATCCGGCGGCCCAGGGTCTACGGACGGAGTAGACCCTCCCGAAGCGCACCGGCGAACGACGCCCACTCGTCCGCCGAGAGGATCAACACTGGGCCGACACGGTTCTTCGAGTCGCCTACGGCCACATCACCGTTGGCCAGGGCGGCGACTTCGACACAGTTGCTGTTGTCACCGCTGTGGCTGCTCTTACGCCATCTGACCTGAAGCTCAGTGGCAGATCGTCCGCTCAGTTGTTCCACACGCACTTCCTACAGTTCGCCGGCTACTGCGGAGATCAGCTTCATCGACTCTTCTGTCGGTAGTGCAGACGCCCGCAGATGGTCAAATGCCAGCGTATATCTACCGACCTCTTCTTCGGTTTCGAGATACAGCCCTCCTGTGAGGTTCTCCAGGAAGACGACCTTGCCCAGCCCCGGCTGCGGGAACTCAAGAACGACGTACGGGCCGTACATGCCGGTCGACGCGCCGGCGGAGAAGGGCAGGACCTGGATGGTGATGTTGGGTCGTGCCGCCATCTCACGGAGATGTCGGAGTTGACCCCGACTTCGTATAGCCATCTGGGACCACCGCCGCGCGCGGCGGGGCGCAGGGTGAGGTAGGCGAGGTCGGCCTTGTCGATGACCGCCATGGCACCCCAGCCGAACTGGGGCTTGACCATACTGCTGTCGATGGCTGAGCGTTGCACGGGCATCCGGCTCAGGCTGCAGGTGAGCCACAGGTCCAGCCACTTGAACGACTCCGCCACACCGAACAGCACGCCCGTCCATGCCTCGCTGGGAAGTGGCCGAGTACTTCCGCGAGGGCTGCCGCGTCGACCGCCTGCTCTTGGTGGGCTTGGAGGATGACGGTCCGGTCTTCGGTCAGCGGGAGGGTACGCCGGGCGTCTGGACGAGATCGACCACCCATTGGTCCGCAAGGCGTCCGCTCAGTTCGCCGGGGACAGCGCCCGGCAGCGCATCGTCTCGGTGGATGACAACGAGCTGTTGAAAGTCAAGATCCATCGATGGCGGGGAGCTGTCCGCACGGCAGGCCTCGATGATCACTCGCTGGAACCGCGATCACGTCTGGTCTGTCGAGGACGCACGTCGGCTGTCGGAATCTCTGGGGCACCTCACCCGCGCGTACGAGGACTGGTACGGATGCCTGCCGATCCATGGCGGCTTGCAGTCCACCAACATCATCCAGGCTCGCGGTGCAACAGCGATGTGCTAGCGCGGGTGACCTGGATACTGTTGGATCACGACGCCTGATATGGCGGTGGCTCATCGCAGGGAAGGATCAGCGGAATCGGCGTGAGCGGGGAAGAGCAGCTTGACATACCGGTGGAGTACGACTTCAGGGGCTTGAGTACGGGTGTCGAGGCGGAAGAGGAACCGCTGGACGGCCTGATCCACGAGCCGTTCGATCCGGCCAAGATCGACGTTCAGACGCGAAACATGACAGTCGACCTGCTACTGGCGCGGCTCCGGCGTGGAGTCCTCGATCTCGCGCCCGACTTTCAGCGTTTTGCTGGCATCTGGAGCGAGGTCGCTCAGAGCAAGCTCATCGAATCGCTGCTGCTCCGCATACCGTTGCCAACACTTTATGCCGCCGAAAGCGGTGAGGACCGCTGGGTGATCGTCGACGGCATCCAGCGACTCACCACCATCGCGCGCTTCATCGCGCCAGAGTTGATCAATGACGAGCCCTTGACGCTTCGCGGTCTGGAGTATCTGCAGCAGTACGACGGTTGCAGGTACTTTGAACTTCCCGGCGGGCTCAAGACCAGGATAGATGTCACCGGCCTGTCGCTCAAGGCCGACGGGCTCGATGTGCTCCCGGGCACGGTGACCCACCTCGGGTCGCTGTACTCCGGCGTGCCCCTGACCG